>NZ_JBATVM010000153.1:0-1722 GCF_049671765.1 Psychrilyobacter sp. | reverse complement strand
GTCAAACGATACAGCGATATTAGATACAAGGTCTTTTTTTGAATCTGATGGTTTAATTTTAGGTAAAAAAACATTTATTAAAGGGAAAATTCCAGATTCAAACAATATTCCATGGAATATTATGGTAGAAGAGGATAAAACATTTAGATCATCTAAAGAAATAAAAGAAGTTTTGAATAAACATGGGATTACAAAAGATATGTCAGTTATTTTATACTCTGAATCAGGAATGCAATCAGCTCAGATGACCTTTGTATTAAGAGAATTGTTAGGATATAAAGATGTTAAAAATTATGATGGTTCATGGATTCAGTGGTCTTATGAATCAAACCAAGGAAATGTTGAAATTGAGAAAAATAATATTTTTAAAGTTCTATTTAGTTATATTGCAAAGAGGGAAAAATTAGAAAGTGTAATTACTATATTAGGAGTATGGGGTCCACTTGCTTATATATTGATGTATATCTTTATAACCCTTACTATTTCACCTGCTTTGCCTATTACAATAGCTGGGGGAGTAATCTTTGGGCCAATAATGGGAGTTGTTTATACGGCTATTGGGGCTGGTATAGGACTATCATTATCTTTCTTGATAGCAAGATATGTTGCAAGGGGAGCTATTGAGAGAAAGTTTGGAAATACAGCTATATTTAAAAAAATAGATGAAGGGGTAAAAAAAGATGGATGGTTTATTTTAGCTGTAACTAGGTTGATACCAATATTTCCATTTGGGATTCAAAATTATGTATATGGCTTAACTTCTATTGGATTTATACAATACGCGATATTGTCTACAATATTTATTCTTCCTGGAAGTTCTGTATATGTTATGCTAGCAGGAGCGTTTACATCTGGAAATAAGGGAATAGTTTTAAAATATTCAATTACAGCTTCATTAATTTTTCTTGGATTAATGGTAGTTACTAGGATAATTAAGAAAAAAATGGAACTTCAAAAATAAAAATTAAATAACTAATTTTAAGATACTAGATGTATCTAAAATTAAAAAAATTGTTTGTCTCTGGCAGGCAATTTTTATTTTATACTAATGTAAGATGTTGATAATAAATTTATATTATTTCAAATTTCAATGATTTTATGAGTTTTTTTTATAGAAAATTATCCGTAATTTTATCGAACGAAGTCAATAAAAAAAGTCACTTTTTATTGATAAATTGAGTTAAAAATGGTATAAATTAAATAAATAAATTTTTAAAGGAGAGAAATTATGTTTAAATTAAGATCTAATTGAGCCTGAATAGACGATAAACTTCTGGATGAAGTTATAATGGAACTTTTAGAATCTGAAAAAGAATATATTAGGTAGTTTTTACTACTTTAATATTGTAAATATATATTTTTTTAACTCTTCAACTTCCAACCCATTTTAAAATTATGATGGATCCAAATAAATATATTAATGCGATGTTTTGACCTTAATATTTTATTTATTCCAAAATAATTACTTTAGGAACTCTTCTGTTCCAACTAATAATCAATATAAAAAATAAACAAAATAAAAATAGAATATTAATGCATAAATATAATCTCCTTGATAAAGTAGGGGGTCATTTGTCATGTATTAAATTAAAAGTTATCTCGAAATTATTAATTTTAAATTAGCATTAAATACACTGAAGTTTTTCGGTATATATAATAAAAATAAAAGTAAAGTACATGGGGGTTAATTAATTGAAATATAAAAAAGAATAAATTATAAAA
>NZ_JBATVM010000152.1:0-3556 GCF_049671765.1 Psychrilyobacter sp. | reverse complement strand
TGAGAAAATTAGAAAGTAATGTTTCGGCTTCGCTCAACAAGCAAGAGAAAGAATTTGAAGTGGCAATCATAAGGCCTCCAATGATATATGGTACAGGGGTAAAAGGAAATATGATTAATCTTGTAAAGTTAGTCAAAAAAATTCCGATTTTACCTTTTAACTACAATGTAAATAAGAGAAGTATAGTTTCTATAACTAATTTATTGGATCTAACTAAACAAGTAATAGATAAGGTCGAAAGAGGGATCTATATCCCAACAGATGGAGAAGCAGTATCTATAAAAGGTATGGTGGAAGGCATAGAAGAGGGATTAGATAAAAAAGTGATTTTAATTAAATTTCCGAACTTTATTTATAAATTATTATGTAAGGTAAAACCAAATATAATGGTGAGGTTATACGGGAGTTTACAATTTAAAGGAAATAATCAGCCTGTGGAGAGTATGAGGGATGAGTTGAGAGAGATGATAAAAGGGAAGTAGGAGAGTAAAAATGAAAAAAATTATGATAACAGTTAATGTTGCTTTTGTAGCTTATAACTTTCGTTATGGGTTGATGAAGGAACTATCTAGTCAAGGTTATGAGGTAGTAGTAGTAGGAGCTAAAGATAGTTCTTCTAAAGATATAGAAAAAAATGGGTGGGAATTTATAGATATACCAATTGATAGAAAAGGTACGAATATTTTAAATGATTTGAAATTATTAAAAGCATATAAAAATATCTATAAAAAAGAAAAACCAGATATAATATTTCAATTTACTATTAAACCTAATATTTATGGAACTTTAGCAGCTAAGTCCTTAAAAATACCAGTAGTTAATAATATGACAGGTTTAGGAGAAATATTTTTAAAAGAAGATTTAATAGCAAAAGTAGTTAAATTTTTATATAAAGTTTCTTTCAAAACACCAAAAAAAGTATTTTTTCAAAATTATGATGATATGAATTTATTTTTAGAAAATGGATTGGTAAAAAAAGAAATTTGTGACAGGTTACCTGGATCAGGAGTAAATTTAGAAAAGTTCTATCCTATGGATAAAATAATAAAGAATGATAATGTTTTATTTTTATTCATTGGAAGAATATCTGATGAAAAAGGTGTTAGGGTATTATATGAAGCAGCTAAAAAAATAAAAAATAAATATAATAATCTTGAATTTCAATTGTTAGGAAAAATATATGAAGATGAAAAGAACGCTATAAAAGTAGAAGAATTAAATAATTGGCGTAAAGAGGGAATTTTAGATTACTTGGGAACTTCTAAAGATGTAAGACAAGAAATAAAAAATAGTGATTGCATAGTATTGCCTAGTTATTACAGAGAAGGAGTACCAAGAACATTAATAGAGTCGGCAGCTATGGGGAAACCTATTATTACAACAGATAATGGAGGGTGCAGAGATATAGTAGATAATGGATATAATGGTTTTTTGTTTGAACCTAAATGTGTAGACAGTCTTGTAGAAGGGATAAATAAGTTTTTAAAATTAAATGACGAAGAAAGAGCTGAATTAGGTAAAAATGGTAGAACTAAAGCAAAGCAAGAGTTTGATGAGAAAATAGTGATAGAAAAATATTTAAAGGAATTATATTAGTTTTTAAACGAGGGAGAAAATTTAATGTTTACAATGAAACAAAAAATAAATTGGTTGATAGTTATGATGATTCCTAAAAAAACTTATATTAAGTTGAGGTTTTTCTTGGTTCATAAATATAAGTTGAATTTAAAAAGTCCAAAAACTTTTAATGAAAAAATACAGCATAGAAAGCTATATGAGAATAATTCTCTTTTTAGCGTTTGTGCTGATAAATATGCAGTAAGGGAATATGTTAAAAATAAAATTGGAGGAAAGTACTTAATCCCTCTATATTTAGTGACAAAAAAAATAACAGAGGAGCAATATAAAAATCTTCCTGAGACATTTGTAATTAAAACTACAAATGGAGGTGGTGGATCTGCTGTTAAAATAATTAGTAACAAATTTGAAAAAACTAAATATAAAGATAAATTAATGGAAAAGATGAATAGTTATGTAGATATAAAAATTGGAAAATATACTCAAGAAGAATTTTATGACCAAATTGATGGAAAAATTATTGCTGAAAAATTACTAAATGAAAACGATAAATTACCATTTGATTATAAATTACATTGTTTTAATAATTCTAGTGGATTTGAATGTTATATTCAGGTGATAGGAGATAGAAATTTCTCAAAGAAAGATGGGGAAGTACCATATAAGATGGACTACTTCGATGACAAATGGAAAAAGTTAGGTTTTGATACTGGTGGAGAAAGGTTTGATAGGGAAATAGAAAAACCTAAAAATTTAGTGGAAATGGTAAAATTAGGAAAAAAATTATCTGAAGATTTTTCCTATGTAAGAGTTGATTTTTATAATATAGATGGTCAAATTTATTTTGGTGAATTAACTTTTTGTCCATTTGGGGGGTTTATAAAATTTAATCCTCAGAAATGGGATTATAAACTAGGAGAGATGTGGGAGTTGAAAAAATGAAAAAGATAAAAATAATAAGTTGTTACTTTGGGTCACTTCCAAAACATTTTGAGCTTTGGTGTGAATCGTGTTATAAAAATAAAAATTATGATTTTATGTTAGTTACAGATCAAAAAGTATTTAGTGAAAAAAATTTAGAGATAAAAAAAATGTCATTTAATGAATTTAAAACATTAATTAATAAAAAACTAAAACCAATTATAGGTTTTAATATTTCAATGGATGGACCGTATAAGGTATGTGACTATAGACCTGCATTTGGAATTATATTTGAAGATGAATTGAATGGTTATGATTTTTGGGGATATTGTGATTTAGATATGATTTTTGGAGATTTCAATAAATTTTTATCACAAGACTTATTCGAGAGGTTTGAAAGAATAGGAATGAATGGTCACTTATCTTTTTGTAAAAATAATAAAAAAATAAATAATCTCTTTAAATTAAGTGGCGCTGAATATAGTTATAAAAAGGTTTTCAAAGACTCATATTCATATATTTTTGATGAAATGAGAGGGTTAAATAAAATCTGTGAAAAAAATGAAATAAAATTTTATAAAAACCTTAAGTTTTTAGATTGTTCAACAAAAACATCGAGATTAGCATTAAATAAAAACTTATATACTCCAGAAGTATTTATTTATAAAAATGGCGGAGTTTATAATTTTTATTTAGACGGAGATGAAATTAAAAGCGAAGAATTTTTATACATTCATTTTTCGGGGAAAAATATTCCATTAAAAGGTGATTTGAATACAAAAAAAACATTGATTATATATTCAGATAAGATAATTAATGTTAATAAAGAATTAAATAATAAGGAAATTATAAAAGAATATAGCGAATTTGCTAACAAATATACTGAAACTCTATTATTAGTAAAAGGAATATTAAAAAAAATTGAAAAAATTTTTTTAAAAGGTAAAGCGAAGCAATTAGTTATTCTTTATTTAAAGCCACTTTGGTATAAATATTGAATAATTTAGGAGGGAAAATGAAATTAAGTGTAATTATACCAGTTTATAATGCAGAAAAA
>NZ_JBATVM010000151.1:0-2261 GCF_049671765.1 Psychrilyobacter sp. | reverse complement strand
CATTATGCCCGTCAGGTATCCCACTAAGAAACGGGAATCCATGGTCTCACTCTATAACATCATTTAGAAAAAGTTTGCTTTTCTTTGGTTCGTTTCTTTTTCAGATAAAAAGTAAATGAACCCGTATCAAAGACGGAAACTTTGGAACTTTATTTTTTCTTCTGTGCATCTCCGTGTCCAAGTCTTTAAAATCACTTTTAACTAACAACTAATTTCTCTTTTCTTACTCTAACTTCTTCTATCGAAGAACCAACTATAGAAGAATATTTTACCTTCCTATTAACTTCTTCTGGCTCCTTAAAAGTAATAACGACCTTCTTCATTACTCCTTTTAACTTTTCATATTCATGTGCCTTCAATATACCTTTTAGTTCTTCTAAATATTTTAAATTTCCCACTTCATCTTCATCATGAAGTTTTCCTATAAATATCTTTTTATTTTCCGTCTTCTCTGCACTATTTACATCATAGAGTAGTTCCTCATACAGTTTTTCACCTGGCCTAAGCCCTGTGATCTCTATATCTATATCTTCACCCAGTGTTAACCCAGATAGTTTTATAAGGTTTTTAGCCAGATCCATTATTTTTACAGGTTCCCCCATATCTAATATAAATACTTCTCCACCTTTACTCATTGTTCCAGCTTCTATTACTAGACTTGCTGCTTCTGGTATTGTCATAAAATACCTAGTGATCTCTGGGTGAGTTACAGTTATATTTTTCTTTTCCTCTATCAATTTTTTAAATAATGGAATTACACTTCCACTGCTCCCTAATACATTTCCAAATCTAGTTGCCATAAATTTTGTTTTACTGATTTTATTTTTTTCCTCAACTAATAGTTCAGCTGTTCTCTTGGTAGCACCCATAATGTTAGTTGGATTTACTGCTTTGTCTGTAGAGACCAAAATAAATCTTTCAGCATTATAAATATCAGCTAGATCAATTATGTTTTTAGTTCCAAACACATTATTTTTAATTGCTTCCTCTGGGTTATGTTCCATGAGAGGAACGTGTTTGTGAGCTGCTGCGTGAAATACTATTTCTGGTTTATATTTTTTAAATAAATACTCCATCTTCTCATATTCCCTTACATTTCCTATCTCACTTATAATTTCAAGATCTTTATATTTTCTCTTCAATTCTAGCTCTAAAAAATATATTGAATTTTCATTTAAATCTATATTTATTAATTTTTTAGGGTTGTATTTTGCTATCTGTCTGGATAATTCTGAACCGATAGAACCTGATCCTCCAGTTATAAATATCACCTTACCCTCTATACCACGGGCTATATTTCTACTGTTCACCTTTATTATCTGTCTACCTAACAAATCTTCTACCCTTACATCTCTAACTTGATTTAAAAAAGATCCACCTTCTAATATTTCATCATAACTAGGTAGTATTTTAATTGTTACTTTCTCAGTATCTATTAATTTATACACCTCTTTGATCTGCTTACTCCTCATTGAAGGTATAGCTATTATAACTTCATCTATATTAAATTCACCTATCAATCTTGGAATATCAAATCTGTTTCCTAAAACTTTTTTTCCATAAAGTACCATGTTTTTCTTTTTAGGATCATCATCCACCACCCCTATTATTTCTAATTTTAGATGTGGATTTTTAAGGCTTTCTCGAAGTAATCCTTCTCCAGCTTCTCCAGCTCCTACTATCAATGCTTTTTTTCTTTCAGTTTTATTTTTTTTCCCAAATTGCATACTTTCTAATGTCCTATGAACTCTAAAGGCAAATCTTCCAATAAGTAAAAATATCATCTCAAATATAACCATAAGAGAAAATAAACTTATAGGAAATTTTGCTATTTCCAAAAATACTATAGCCAATACATAGATCATATTAGAAAAAGTTACAACCATAATGATATTAAATATATCCAATGAATTGGTATATCTCCAGCTTTTTTTATTTATTTTTAAGATCAAATTTAAAACAATATAAATCACCAAAAAGTGAGCCACATATCTCATTCTAAAATATTTTTCCCAATCACCTTCAAACTTTATCATAAAAGCAAATATAAAAGCTGAACTTAATAATATGGAATCTAGAAATAGTTTAATACCGTTTCTTACCCTGTCATTTTTTAACATATTTTTCCTCCCGGTTAAATCTTTTTGACTTGCCTAAGTAAATTTCTATCTTAATTTTTTCTATCTAAAACTAATTTTCTTACTTTTATTTTAACATATTCTTCTTATATCTAATAAGACCCAAGTCATTCATTCCCAACT
>NZ_JBATVM010000150.1:0-20837 GCF_049671765.1 Psychrilyobacter sp. | reverse complement strand
TACCACTTTTTATTCCCACAGTAATTTTATTTTTTATAAGCTATGAGTTATACTATATTTATACCATATAACTAAAAAAATATAAAATTATAATTGAAAAATAAATTTAGAAAAATACTATTCTTCTCTATAAATAGAATGGGGATAAGAGAATTATTCTATGAGTGTGGTATAATATATACATTATTAAAAACTATTATTGGAGGTAAAAAAATGAGAATACTCAGAAAATTTATTTCAGAAAATATAAATTTAGAAGACAAAAAAATACATAAAAGAATAGCTGCTAGAGGTATTATATTAGATGGTGAAAACATCTTGTTACTCTACACTAAAAGATATTATGACTATAGCTTTCCAGGTGGAGGAGTCGATGAAGGCGAAGATCTGACTGAAGGTGTAAAAAGAGAGGTAAATGAGGAGACAGGAGCTAAAAATATAAAGATATTAAGTGAATATGGTGTCTATGATGAAATAAAACCCATCTATAAAAAAGATTATGACTACATCAATATGATTTCTCATTTTTTCATCTGTGATATCCATAAGGAATTAGGAAAAACTAATTTAGAAGATTATGAGAGAAAAAATGGGATGGATGCCAGATGGGTAAATATCTACGAAGCTATTGCCCATAATAAAGAAGTTATTAAAAATCAACCTGAAAACATTGGTCTTTACATAGATCGTGAGTTATTTATGCTAGAATTAGTAGCAAAAGAACTAATAGAAAAGAATTAAAAAACTTTACCACCAATTGTCACTAATCTACACGAAATGAAAAATAAGGTTTTGACACAGACAATTTAAAATACTTAGACGCAGACTAGAACGACTCTGAAAAGATGACTTTTTATTACTAAGATTAAATAAGAAATGATAAAACACTAACCTCAAATCGCACTAATATTTGAATTAGAGATGATTGGTGAAAATAAGATTGTACATCTGTGTAATCTGTGTCAAGTGTTTTGAATTTAATTAGAGATGATTTATAGCAAGAATTAGGGTATAAAAGGAGAGATAATAGTGGATAAAGCTTATGAAATTTTAAAAAAATATTTTGGATATACTACCTTTAAAGAGGGGCAAGAACCTATAATTAAAAGTATCCTAGAAGGTTATGATACCTTGGGGATTATGCCAACTGGAGGAGGTAAATCTATATGTTACCAAATCCCTGCTCTGATATTTGAAGGAATAACCCTTGTGGTATCTCCTCTTATATCCCTTATGCAAGACCAGGTAGATGCTCTGAATACATTAGGGGTTTCTTCTGTCTATATCAACAGTACCCTAACTGCCAAAGAGATGCATACCATCTATATGGAGATCTCAACTGGAGACCACAAGATCATCTATGTCACTCCAGAAAGATTTGAAAATTCGGAATTCATCGATAGGATCAGAATGGAGAAAATCTCTCAAGTAGCCATAGATGAGGCACATTGTATCTCCCAGTGGGGACATGATTTTAGAAGATCATATCTCAATGTTCCTAATTTTATAAAGCAACTACCAAACACTCCTATAATTACAGCATTTACAGCTACAGCAACTCCTAAAGTCAGAGAAGATATTATAAAAAACCTAAGGTTTAAACCAAATGTCTTTATAAATGGATTTGATAGAAAAAATCTAAAATTTACCACTATAAAAGGTGTTAACAGCTTATCTTATATCAAAAAATACCTAAAAGAACACAGTGATGAAGGAGGAATCATTTATGCTTCTACAAGGAAGGAAGTTGATTCCATCTATTCTGAACTATCAGACCGTGGGTACAAGGTAGGAAAATATCATGCTGGAATGTCTGATAAAAAAAGACAAGAAAACCAAGATGACTTCATAAACGACAGACTAACTCTTATGGTTGCAACAAATGCCTTTGGGATGGGAATAGACAAATCTAATGTTCGTTTTGTAATCCATAGTAACCTACCTAAAGATCTAGAAAGTTACTATCAAGAAGCTGGAAGAGCTGGAAGAGATGGATTAGATGCTCACTGTATATTGTTGTTTAACCCTAAAGATATCCAAACACAGACTTTTTTTATAAACAATAATCAATTTGAATCATCTGAAGAAATCATGAATATCAAACGTGAGAAATTAAGTGCTATGGTGAATTACTGCCATACTTCTAAATGCGTCAGATCATATATTTTAGAATATTTCGGAGATGACAAAATAGACAATTGTAACAATTGTAGTAACTGCTTAGATGACGGTGAAGTAGAAGATATAACAATTGAAGTTCAAAAAATACTTTCTTGTGTTTATCGTACTGAACAAAGATTTGGAATAAATATGATTGTAGGAGTTCTTGGTGGCTCTAAAAATAAGAGTATTCTTAATTGGAATTTAGATAAAGGTCCTACATATGGGCTTCTCTCAGACTATTCTCAAAAAGACATTAGAGCTTTAGTTGATCTTCTTGTAGGAGATGAATATTTAGACGTTACTAAAACAGAATTTCCAACTTTAAAACTTACTAAAAAAGCCTTTGAGTTTATAAAAAGTAAAGAAAATTTTACTAGAAAAGTAACCAAAATCCAAAGAAAAACTACCTATGAATGGAAAGGTAACTTTGATCTTCTTCGTAAACTTCGAGCTGATATTGCAAGAGGTGAAGGAAAACCACCATATACTATATTTTCTGATAAAACTCTTCAAGAAATGGCTAAATATCTTCCTACCGACTATGATGGTTTATTAGATATAAATGGTGTAGGAGAGAAAAAATATGAAAAATACGGAATGCAATTTTTAGAATTAATAAAAGAAATAAAAGGTGATACCACACCAATAGAAGTAAGGGAAATCGTAAAAAAAGAACCTAAACCTAAGAAGGCAAGTACCAAAGATAGCACTCATAGGATCTCCTACCAATTATTTTTAGATGGTAAAAATGTAGAAGAAATTGCAACTGAAAGAAAAAGTAAGTTTGATACTATCCTCAGTCATTTGTTTAAGTGTATAGACGAAGGATTAGAAGTTGATCTATCTCGAATTGTAAATAGTAAAAAAAAGAAATTAATATTATCTGCCATAGATAAAGTCGGCGGAACTATGCTTAGACCAATTAAAGATGAACTCCCAAAAGATATAGAATATTACGAGATCAAAGTGGTGTTGAAGGAGCTACAATCGTCATTGTAGAAACAGTCCTGTTGAAGCTCAATGATTATAAACTTCACTTACACTCTTCCTTTTTATGGTTTCTCTTCGTAAGAGAAACCAAAGCGATACCTTCGAAGAAATTACAACAGTTTTACTTATAACATTTAAAATTCATTTTTAATTATAATAAATTTTAATATTCGTTAATTGGGAAAACGTCAACAAGGAAAGAGTCAGACGAGAGAGGATCTTCTTCATAACCTAAAAAAGACTAGCGAATGAGCATTGCTCATCCTCTAGTCTTTTTATTCATACAGCTGATTTATTTTTTAAAATTGTTGTTTTTGTCGATAAAAATGCTGCAAATATAATTACGCTACTTCCTAATACTATCTTTAGAGTAGGTATTTCTCCCAATATAAAAGCCGCAAATATAATAGCATACACAGGCTCTAAACACGTAGTAACACTCACAGTACTTGCACTAATTCTCTTTAGTGACATAACAAAGAGTGTATGAGCTATTCCTGTAAAAACTACTCCTAATACTATCATAAAAAATATATCTTTTCTCGATGGAATTTTATTCCACAACAATAAAACAGGAATAGACCAAAATGATGCTCCCAAACATTGATAGAATGTTAGTTTAATACCTGATATTGAGCTTGAAAATTTCTTATTCATTATAGCTAAAACTGCAAATGAAAATCCAGAAAACACTCCCATAGCTATTCCACTTAACATCTGACTATCTACTCCATTTAGTGGTACTACCATGAAAATCCCAATAAAAGTTATGATAGCAGTGATAACTTTTTTACTCTCCAATTTTTCTTTAAAAAATAAAGGCTCCATAAAGGTTGTAAAAATCGGAAAACTTGAAAAAGATAATAATCCTAAAGCAACACTAGATAATTTAATGGCTTGAAAAAATGAAAACCAATGAAGAAAAAGTAATGATCCCTGTAAGATTATAATTTTTTTTGAAGTAGGAGAAGACATCTCTAATTTTTCATTTTTAAATTTAAGAACAATATAAAGAAATATTGTAGCAAATATAACCCGACCACTTACAATAACTTGGGCAGGTGCATCTATAAGTTTACCAAAAAGTCCCGATAATCCAAAAAGCAAAACCGCGATATGCAATATAATAAGATCCTTTTTCATTTATCTCCTCCTCTAATCTTTTTATATCCATAAATAGTATCACCTTTTGGTTTAAAACAAAAGGTAGAATTAGAAATTTCCAATTCTACCTTTTTTTGTTTTCCCTACTATTCTTCCCATTTTGTAAAGGGGAAGATATCCTTTTGGACAGATAGAGTTAGGATCTACTTTCTAATTTCAGTTACATTCATTTTAATTGCAGAGAATTTACACTTATCAAAACAAAGCCCACAACCAATACATTTTTCTTGGTCAACTTTATGTTTTTCTTTAACCGATCCTTCTATGCAGTCAACCGGGCATACTCTTGCACAAGCTGTACAACCAATACATTTTTCTTCAATTATTTCAGCTTTTTTAACTTCTTTAATCTCATTTATTATTGCATTTGTTGGACATTTCATTGAACAAAGTCCACAGTTGATACAAAGGTCTTTATCTATTTTTGCCAAATTATTAGTTATTGATATTGCCTTAGTTATATTACCATCGGCATCTTTTACTTCTACTGGACATGCTTTTACACACATTCCGCATGCAATACATGCTACAGTACAAGATTTTCTAGCTTGAGCACCCTTATCCTTAGAGTTACATAATACCGTTACTTTTTGATTCACAGGCATCATCTCTATGATATTTTTAGGACATTCTTTCACACACTTAGCACATGAAATACATTTTTCCTCATTTATAACTGCTATTCCTCTGGCATTGATCTCTATTGCATCAGCAGGACAGACTTTTACACAGTCTCCATATCCTAAACATCCATGCCAACATGACTTATCTCCACCAAAATAAAGGGTAGAAGTAGCACATGTTTTCATCTCAGTATTCAAATCATATATCTTAGTTGTCTTAGAGTTATCTCCTTGACATTTTACTCTTGCCACCTGCTTTACAGCGTCTGGGTCAGCACCTTCTCCACCCATAATAGCTGCTATATCATTTACAACCTGTGCACCACCAGGAGCACATAATGCAGGGTTAGCACCTTCTAAGGCTACTGCATCTGCATACCCTCCACATCCAGGGAATCCACAAGCTCCACAATTGGCACCAGGTAATATATCCATTATTTTTTCAACATTAGGATCTATCTCTACCTCAAATTTCTTTGAAGCAAAGGCTAAGAATAGTCCCATAGTAAGACCTATTCCTCCTAATACTAATATAGCGTATATCATTTCTAACCTCCAAATCTATGTCATAGATTAATTATTTAAATTATATTTTCATTCCAGAGAATCCCATAAATGCCATAGCTAATAATCCAGCTGTGATAAAGGCTATTGCTACACCTTGGAATGGTTTTGGTACATCTGCATATTCTAATCTTTCTCTTATCCCTGCAAGTAAGATAAGTGCCATAGTAAACCCTATTGCTGCTGACATACCATTTACAACAGTTTCAATAAAGTTATACTTCTCTTGAATATTTAAAATTGCTACCCCTAGTACTGCACAGTTAGTTGTGATTAGTGGTAAAAATACTCCTAAAGCCTTATAAAGGTTAGGTGAAGTCTTTTGTACTGCCATCTCAACAAATTGTACCAATGAAGCTATTATTAATATAAATGCTATTGTTTGTAAGTATTCCAATCCAAAAGGTACCAATAGATAGTTTTGTACTACCCAAGTTACTGCAGATGCCAATGTCATTACAAATGTAACGGCCATTCCCATCCCTATTGAAGATTCTACCTTTTTAGAAACACCCATGAAAGGACATATCCCCAAAAATTTAGCAAATATAAAGTTATTTATAAATATAGAACCAAATATGATCCCAAATAAATTTCCTAAATCCATCGATTATCCCTCCTTTTTCATTTTAATAAAATTTTGTATTGCTATGATAAAACCAATTGTTATAAATGCTCCAGGTGCTAATATGAATATTAACGCTGGTTGGAATGTAGGGGGAGTTAATTGTAATCCAAAGAAACTTCCATTTCCTAAAACCTCTCTAATAGAACCTAATACTGTAAGTGCTAAAGTAAATCCTAATCCATTTCCAATACCATCTAATAACGAAGGAAATACTCCATTTTTAGAAGCGAAACTTTCCGCTCTTCCTAAAATTATACAGTTAACAACTATTAGAGGTAAAAATAACCCTAATACTGCATATAGATCTGGAAGGTACCCTTGCATTACCATTTGTACGATAGTTACTAAAGTAGCTATTACAATGATATAAGCTGGTATTCTAACTTTTGCTGGTATCAAACTTTTTATAGCAGATATGATTACATTTGAACATGATAAAACCACCATTGTTGCTAACCCCATTGCCATACCATTTATAGCTGAGTTCGTTACACCTAGTGTAGGACATAACCCAAGTAATAATACAAATACTGGATTTCCCTTAATTAATGGATCTGTTAAAAGCTTCATATAGTTATTCTTAGCCATTAGTTTTTCACCTCTGCTTCAAATGCTTTAGTTGATTTTTTTACTCCAGCAAATACAGCTGTAGGAGATATTGTAGCTCCTGCAAAACCGTCTATACTTTTATTAAATTCATAAGACTTATCTCTACCAATCCAAAGAGCCTGCCATTCGGGATTGTCTACATTTGTTCCAAGTCCTGGAGTTTCTGACTGCCCAGTAACCTTTAGTCCAGTGATAGTTCCCTCCGTGTCTAATCCCAATACGAAAGTTATTACACCAGAATATCCATTAGTTTTTACAGTACTTGCGTACCCTACTAAATTTCCTGTAGCGTCATAACCTGGAATAAACGTTTCTTCTCCAGCTATTACTTCTTCTGCTTCCTTAAATTCTGAGGCCAAAGGTAACACTTGTTTTCTAGCTTCATTTACTATCTCTTTATTTATTTTTTCTATTTGTGGTGCAGTTATTGTATTTACACTCGATAATAATCCTGCTGCAATCGCTGCTATTACTAGTAATACAGCACCATAATGTACTAATCTATTCATTATTTTGCTACACCTCCAAACATCTTCGGTTTAGTGTATTTATTTATAAGTGGTACAACTCCATTCATTATTAAGATAGAGTATGCCATACCTTCAGGATATCCACCTTTAAATCTGATCAAAGTTACTAAAGCACCAATTCCAAAAGCAAATATCATTTGACCTTTTTCAGTATATGGAGAAGTTACCATATCTGTTGCCATGAAGAATGCTCCTAAGAATAATCCTCCAGATAATATATGCATCATAGGATCTCCACCGAATAATAATGCTCCTACTCCTACAGTTCCTATTATAATAGCTGGTACTTTCCAGTTTATTTGACCTCTATAGATTAAGTAAGCTCCACCTAATAATAGTGCCAAAGCTGAAGTTTCTCCAATAGATCCACCCATTCTACCTAATAGGGCATTTACATATGGATTCCCTTCTGCTACTAAAGTCCCATCTAATCCTCTCTTCATAGCATCTAACATAGTAGGTCCTGCTTGACCATCCAAAACAAATGTTGTTATGGCTACTGGCCAAGACGCTTGAACAAACGCTCTTCCAACCAATGCTGGATTGAATATATTATGTCCTAATCCACCAAATAACATCTTTCCTAATAAGATAGAAACTACACATCCAACTATAACTATCCAATATGCCATAGTTACTGGAACAACAAATGCAAACAAAATACCTGTTATGATTGCACTTCCATCTTTTATATCTATATCTTTACCCATTATTTTTTGCATAATTCCTTCAGTTGCCATACATGTTCCAACTGCGATCAATGTAATAGTCAGTGCTTGTATTCCAAATACATAAACTGCCATAAGTAATGCTGGTAATAAAGCTATTATTACGTCATACATTACTTTATCTACTGTCTCACTAGTTCTTACATGTGGTGAAGGACCCATCTTTAACAATTTCGCCACTTTTTTTCCTCCTAATTTCAATTAAATTTATTCTTCATATTTACACTTTGGTTTTTTCCAATATTAAAGTTTATTTTACCTATAAAATTAATATTCATGATTTGAATTCGCATTAAATTCAAATTTTTATTATATTAATTTAGATAATTATAAAATTCCATAAGCAAGGAAGAATTATTTTCTTGGCATAGCTCTTAATTTAGCTTTTCCAATATTGATAGCTTCTGTCAACGGTCTATTTGCTGGACAAATATAAGCACATGATCCACACGAGATACAATCCATTAATTTATATTTACCCATCTCTTCCCATTGATTAAATTTAGCTAATTTAGCATACATAAGAGGCTCTAATCCCATTGGACAGGCTCCTATACATTTCCCACAAAGAATACAGTTTTTAGATTTACAAGGATTTGTTTCTGCCGTTGTAAGTGCTAATAATCCAGATGTCCCTTTAACTACCGGCACATCTTCAGTATGTTGAGCCATTCCCATCATAGGTCCACCCATAACAAGTTTGTCTACCTCGTCTCTCTCTATACCTGCATAATCTAACATATCTCTAAACATAGTTCCTATTCTAACTTTTAAATTCATAGGTTTTTTGATTGCTTTTCCTGAAATAGTTACTACTTTTTCAATAAGAGGCATTCCTTTAACAATCCCTTCATATACTAGAGCTGCTGTTGCAGTATTTTGTACAACTACTCCTACAGCAGAAGGTAGTTTTCCACTTGGAACCTCTCTATCTAAGATAGCTTTGATAAGTTGTTTTTCTCCACCTTGTGGATATTGAGTTTTAAGAGGACAGATTTCAATTCCATTATCCCCTTCACTAGCTTTTATCATAGATTCTATAGCTTCAGGCTTATTATTTTCAATACCAATCTTAGCTTCCTTAACTCCTAAGACGTGCATGATTATCTTTACCCCTTCAATAATTGATTTAGGGTCTTCTAACATAAGTCTGTTATCTGCATTCAGATACGGCTCACATTCTGCTCCATTCATTACTAAAGTGTCTATAGTTACATCTTTTGGTGGATTAAGTTTAATATGAGTTGGGAAACATGCTCCTCCTACTCCTACTACTCCTTTTTCTCTAATCATTGCAAGTAAGTCTTCCTTTGATGCAGTTTTCCAATCTTTTATCGTTGTTAATTCCGCTAACTCTTCTTCCCCGTCATTTTCAATGATGATTGTATTTACCTTTCCACTCAGTGGAAATGGTAAAAATTCGATCTTTTTAACTTGCCCACTCACTGGTGAATGAACCGGTGCTGACATAAAAGCTTCGCTATCTGCAATTTTTTGACCTTTTAATACTCTATCCCCAGGTTTAACTAAGGAATTAAGTGGTGCACCAATATGTTGCAATAATGCCACATGTATCATTTTCGGTGCGTCAAAAGTTTGAATAGCTTCATTTTCAGTCTGTACCTTGTTGTCAGAAGGGTGTACCCCACCTTTAAACGTAAACAGTTTCATCTACAAAACACTCCTTTTTGTTAATTTATATTTAATTATTTTTTCGAATTTTGCTCTTAATTTTACCACAATTCATTAAGTAATACCACAATTAGTCTTGTGAATTAATTATTTTTATCCTTTAAAATCCTAAATAACGCTCTTTTTTTTATAAAAAAGTTAACTATTACTACACATATTTTCAAAATCTAAAATAAGGTTTTATTGCTAAATACCACATGTTTTTTGAAACTTTTTTTATTCAATATACCATAAATTTCTTTGGATTTTTTTATCTTGAATATTTTTTTTCTTAAATTCATTCCTATAAAAACTCCTAATTTTTCTTTTCTATCTTCAATCAGGATTTTATTTCCTAAAACCTCACTGACTTCCTCTAATTCCTCTATGTGACTAGGATCCCAAAGAATTGTTCTTCTTTCTTGTTCCAACGAATACTTGATAGTATGAAGTGTCCCTCCTGTTTTACCTGTCTGTACCACAAATATCCCACAGGTCATCCCAGATTGAAGACGATTTCTTAGAATAAAAAATATAGATAGATTAGAAGTTGTTGGTGGGAGTTCTGACATAAGAAATCCATTTTTTTCCAATATTTTTTCAGATAACATCCTATTTTCTTTAGGATATATAGGAGTTGCTAGACCCTGACCTAATATTGCCCCTGTCTGTCCCTCTCCTTCTAAACTTCCTAAATGACCATACTCATCACACCCAAGAGCTAGTCCACTAATATTCCACCAATTATTTTGTGCTAGCAAAATTCCCATCCTTTTAGCCACTTCACGGCCATATTTTTTCTCCGGCTTTCGACTGCCAATTATTGCCAAGGATTTTTCTAACTCACTCTCATTAGGAAAATAACCCCTATAAAATATTATAAATGGAGGATCTTTTAGTCCCTTCAAATTTTTAGGATAATTTTTAGAAAAATATTCTATATATTTTATTTTTTCTCTTTCGCAAACTTTAAATTCATCACCTATCCTCAATTTTAATTTTTCTAAGTTTAAAATCCCATGTTTTGATAAAAAATATAAAAGTGCATTTTTCACTCTTTTTTCAGCCCTTATCCTAGGGTTTTCTAGTTTTAATATATGCACTGCTTCTAAGATTATCTTTCTCAAAAAAATTTTATCTAATTTAAATATATTTTGTTCTCTCTCCATAGAATAAAAAAATAACTTATATAAAAGGTCATGGCTTAATTTTGGAGTGGGGAAACCTTCCTCTGAAATATCTGAATATATCAATGAAAATAGCATCAACTCCTTGTCATTATAGATCATAGAATACCTCCTTCTAATTTTATAACATCGTGATTTTTTTAACAATTCTTAATAAAAATTTTAATAGAAGAGAATATAAATATTTAATCAGTATTCTATATAACTTAAATTTTCTTAAAAAACAAATTTCTTTTTTATATTTATACTGAAACAGTATAAATTATAGACTCTTTAAGTAAGCTTCTAACGAAACAAATACAATGCTAGATATAAAAAATGGCTTTTGAAATAATTTCAAAAACCCTTTTAATATTATTTTATTTTCTCTTTCAACAGCACTACTGCGTAGGATTTCACTCCTATTTCTTCCCCAGTAAATCCTAACTTTTCCTCAGTTGTAGCCTTTACACTGACCCTATTTAATTCTAAATTTAATTCTTCTGCTAGATTTTTTCTCATCTCAACTATATATGGTTTTAATTTAGGTTGCTGCATCACTATTTGAGAATCGATATTTACTATCTCAAATCCTCTATCAGCTATAAGTTTTTTTACATGACTTAATAATTTTATACTAGATATGCCTTTATAAGCTTCATCTGTATCTGGGAAATGCTGCCCTATATCCCCCAAAGCCAGAGCTCCTAACAACCCATCCATGATAGCATGGATGAGTACATCTGCATCTGAGTGACCTAATAATCCTTTTTCAAATGGTATCTCTATACCACCTAAGATCAATTTTCTTCCCTCTACTAACCTATGAACATCGTATCCATTTCCTATTCTATACACGGCTTTACCTCCGTAACCTACGGTAAATTTTATAATTTATAATTGATAAAGGAAAATTAATTTCTTGATTTTCCTTTATTCATTTTCAATTTAGGCTCTATGCACCTGTTATTTCACTTCGTTATAAATTTTTTCATAAAATTCTATTATCTCTTCTTTAGTTACAGTTGATGTTCCCATCCTTCCAACTACTATTCCTGCTGCTACATTGGCTATTTTTGCTGCCTCATGCCAAGATGCTCCTGCTGCTGCTGCCAATGTAAATACAGAAATCACAGTATCTCCTGCTCCAGTTACGTCATAAACTTCTTTGGCAAAAGTAGGAATATTTATAATCTCACCATCTAAAAATATACTCATTCCCTCTTCACTTCTAGTAAGAAGTAAGTTACCTAAATTTAACTTCACTTTTAATTCTACCCCTAATTTCTCTACATCTTCTATCTTAGATAATCCCATACATTCCATAGCTTCCTTTCTATTAGGAGTCATAGATGTAGCTCCTAGATAGTTTATGGCATTACTTGGTTTTGGATCTACAGTTACTATTATATTATTTTCACGAGCTATTTCAATAACTCTTTTAGCTAAATTTGGTGTAAGTACTCCCTTGTCATAATCCGATAAGATTATAGCATCTAAATTATTTAAATGAGGCTTTAAATTCTCAATGATAAGTTCTTCATGGTATGAAGTTATATCTTTTTTATCTTCCCAGTCCAACCTTAATAATTGCTGATGCTGAGCAATTATTCTTCTCTTTACTATGGTCGGTCTATCCTCTGCTGTTACCATTCCAAATGTATTTATATTCTCTTTCTTTAGTTCATTTAATAACCTAGTTCCATTTCCATCATTTCCTATCACTCCAAAAGAATGACAATTACATGAAAGAGTAGCTAAGTTATTTAAGACATTGGCTCCTCCACCTAAAACAAATCTTTCTTCCTTTACATTGACTACAGGTACTGGAGCTTCTGGTGATATCCTCGTAACCTCTCCTATAATATAGTCATCTAACATCATATCCCCTATTACTGCTATAGTCATATCTTTAAATTTATCTAAAATATCTATTAATCTAGTTTTGCCAACCATCTTTCCTCCCATTAATCACATTTTTTATGTATTCTTAGTATAACATCACATCTATATTTTTTCAATTTTAAAAACCGTGACAAATAACGGCCACGGTTCACTAAAAATATCTATATTTATTTTTTAAAAATCATATCTCATACCTAAACTCACAAAATAATTTGTTCTATTTCTTACAATTGGTGAATCTCCAATTTCATTACCTACATACTGGATCTCTGACAAATTAAATATTGAAATTTTAGGAGTAAGTTTATAAGTAACTACTGCTCCTACCCCAGAAGCGTATGCAAATTTATTTGGATCATAAACTTTATTCAACTTAGTATTTCTAGAATCATTTACCTCGTCTTCAGTTACACCGAAATAATAATCTACCATATTTCTATCTATTAAAGTAACATTTATTTGTGGAATAATAAATAATTTATTAGTTAACATAAAAGGTCTAACAGCAGATATTTTTCCAGATCCGCCTCTTTCCCCACCTCTTATTTCTCCTACAAGCTTTATTCTTTGAAAATCAGTATTATAATCCATTCTTAACCCTAATTCAACTTGAGTTTTTCTACTATGTATTCCTTTGTATCCCTCTTTCATATCAGAATTTTTCAATTGAGTTGCCCCTATTGCTCCACCGACACCCTGGAGTGTTATTCCACCAAAAAGCTGTGAAAACCCAGTCAAAGTTAATTTTGGATTCACTTTATACTTATAGCCTAATTCAGTTCCTTTAATATAAACATTTTCCCTTGAAAAAGTTATAAACGGTATGTAATTCAATGATTTTTCTTCTACACGATAAAGTTTGCTCCCGTGCCCGGCCATAAACCCTAAAGAAAATTTATATTTGGACTTTGATTCCTTTGTTACTCTATCACCATCTGAAAAACTCAGTATAGATAATAAAATAAAAATAACTAAAATTAATTTTTTCATATATTTCCTCCTAATTTAAAACTTTCTTTTTATCTTACCACAATTAAGCAAAAAAAATCTTCTACTTATAGAAAGTAAATATAAGAGAAAGTTTAGTTTTGTATTTATTTCTACTGTTTCAAAATTTAAATTCTTTTATTCTTTTATTCTTTCTAATTTCATGATTCCTAAAAAAATATAAATAAAAATTAATTTTTTAAAATTAAAACTTTTATTTCAAAATATTTTATTTATCCTACTGTATTTAAAAATTCTTTTATACAATTATTTACACTCTCAGGATTTTCTAAATTTGAAATATGTCCTGCACCTTTAATGACTCCAAATTTAGAGTTTTCAGTTAAATTACTCATCTCTTTAGATTCCCTAGCAGGTCTCGGAATATCAAATTCTCCAGATAAATATAAAGTAGGGATAGTTATTTTTTTTAACTTTTCTAGAACGTCGTCACGACCAAAAATTCCAAACCCAGTAGCAACTATAGTATCTATTTTTTCTTTTGGTAAATTTAATAAATGGTTATAAAAATTTAAGTATAATTCTGTTTTTTTCTGTGTTGTTTCAGGAGAAAAAAACATTGGTGTTATAATATCTACCATCGGTTCTGGTATAAACTGTAATTTTTTTATACTATTAAGCAATTGAAAATATCCTTCTTTAGCTTCTAAAGGTTCCTTACCTAAGTATGAATCCATTATAGTCATACTTTGAGCTCTTTTATCCTCCGCAATATAAGAAGCTAACATTCCACCTACAGATAAACCTATGTAGTGATATTTATTTATACCTAATTCTTTTAATACTTCTATAACATCTTTAGACATCTCTTTTATTGAATAAACTTCAGCATTCTCAGATAAATTCGACGAATCCCCGTGACCTAATAAATCGATAGAAATACATTTAAAGTTATCTTTAAAGAAATCTATTTGAGGTCTCCACATTTCTTTGTCCCATAAAAACGAGTGAATAAAAACTAATACTTCGCCCTCTCCTTCAGACATATACGCAAATTTTTTATTATTTTTTAAAGTTATATAATTCATTTTTCCTCCCTAGTTTATATTAAAATAATAGTAATCAATTTTTTTTATTATACCATAACACCTGTATTTTATAAAAATAAAAATAAAAAAATAAAAATCAGATGAGCTAAGTAAACTATACCCTTTATCAAAAATATCTAAAAAAGATATCAAAAAACCACGAAACTAACGTTTTTTACAAGCGTCTAGTTTCATGGTTACAGCATAGAATATCGTATCTACTTATTTTCGATTGATTTAAGACTAAATACCAATTTTACCCCATTAGTTTTTTCAAATATTTAAAAAAGTCCTTCTTATGTTCTTCAGATGTGATACAAACATTTGAAAACATCTCCATAATCTCTTGGTTAGTACTGTTTAGAGCTGATTTTACAGCTAGAGATTGATTTAATATATCTCCACAATATTCTCCATTTAGGAGCATTTTTTTCATTCCCTTTACTTGACCTTCAATCTTATTTAGTCTAGTAATAATACTTTTTCTAGCTTCGATTATCTCCTCATCATTTAACTTTGAAATAGTACAAATTAGATCGAGATCCTGCTGCCAAGATTTTAATCCACCCTTCATCCCATAGATATTTTCAAATCCTAAACTAGTCATCTCAGTGCAAGCCTTTTGACTTATACGTCCTACAGCACAATATATGAGATATGTTTTTTTTCTATCTAATTTTTTTATTTCTCTTTTGAAAATACGTGGCTTTTTAAAGTCTATTAAGATAGCCCCCTCTAATCTTCCCTCATATAAAAATTCCTTTTCAGTTCTTACATCGATGATAACCATGTCACTTTTTTTTGCTATCAGTTTTTTTGTTTCTTGAGGTGAAATAAAATTGTATACAGTTGTTATAGTTTCGCTTTCCATAGATAAATACCTCACAAATTTAATTTTAAGTAATAGATCTATTATAACCTTTATGATTATTTTCTGTCAATTTAATAAAATTAAAAAAGACCTCAATATTGATTTTAAATAAAACTAAAGAAGAGATATCAAAACATTAAGATTTTCTAAAAATATAGCTTACTCTAATTTGGAAGTTTCTAGAATTTTTTATTGATACTACTAAAAATTGATTTTAGATGTTCCCTCAATATTCTATATTTAGAAGCATATATTTAGTTTCTAAAAGCAAAAATATTACAGATAATTAAAAAAGTTGACCAAACCACTTTTAATATAGTATAATTATTTTATTAAAAAATTAAAATTAAATATGTAACATCTTATTAAGAGAGACAGAGGGAATTGGCCCTATGACGTCCGGCAACCCCCATTTTGGGAAGGTGCTAAATCCAAGCGACTTTAAGTCGTGAAGATAAGAGGAATAAAAATTCGACCTCTTATTGATAAAATAAGAGGTTTTTTTATTTAATTACAAAACTCTTTTCTTGTTAGAGTTTTCCCGATTAACGAATATTAAAATTTATTGTGATTAAAAATGAATTTTAAATGTTATAAATAAAACTATTGCTAATATAGTTTAGATTTGGTTTCTTTTTCGAAATCGATATTTATAAATTAAGATTTGATAAACTTAATTTCAATAATCACTGTAAATACCTAGGAGGAATAAAATGAAATTAACTACAAAACATGTTGTAGCCATCGGAATAGGAGCAGCACTTTATGGGGTACTATCTGCAGTATCATTACCAATAGGACCCAATACATCTCTTAGAATAGCTATTACACTACTTACTATATTCGGTGCACTATTTGGTCCGTTGGTTGGATTTTTAGTTGGATTTATCGGTCATGCTCTAAATGATACTATGATGTATGGTGGAGTATGGTGGAGTTGGGTTATGTTATCTGCTATGATAGGATTTTCCATGGGATTTATCAGATTAGATAAAACTTTTGACCCTGAAAATGGAATTTTAAATAAAAAACATATAATTAAATTATATATGTACGCAGTGATTGGAATGATATTAGCAGGTCTTGCAGCCTATATCGGAGATGTATTTTTCTACGGTGAGCCTTCAAACAAGGTATGGATTCAAATCCTTATAGCCACAACTTCAAATTTTGTTGTAACAGCTGGTTTAGGAATTCCTGCTGTAATTATGTTAGCTAAAAGAAAAAGCAAACATAAAAATTTAACAGCTGAATAAATTTTAAACAAGGAGATACAAATGGTAAACAAAGCAAAAAATATTATTGAATTCAAAAATTTCACATTTCAATATAGGAGTTTGGGTACTCCCACATTAAAAAATATAAACCTATCTATACAAAGTGGAGAAAAGGTTCTTATTGCTGGTCCATCTGGATCAGGTAAATCTACCTTGGGACATTGTCTTAATGGACTTATTCCATTTTCTTATACTGGTGAGATCAGTGGAGAATTGAAGGTAAATAATATCGAGCCATATAAAACTAGTATCTTTGATATTAGTAGTCATGTTTCTACCATCCTACAAGATCAAGATGGTCAATTTGTAGGTCTAAGTGTAGGAGAAGATGTCGCATTTAGAGATGAAAATAGAAACGTTTCAAAAGATATAATGAAACAGAATGTAATGACGGCTTTAAAGAAAGTAAATATGGAAACTCATATCCTCAAAAGTCCTCAAGAACTAAGTGGTGGATTGAAACAAAGAGCTTCCTTAGCAGGAATAGTAATGAGTGACGCACCTATACTTCTCTTTGATGAACCATTAGCAAACCTAGATCCTGCAAGTGGAAGATCTGCTATGAAATTAATCTCCTCAGTCCATGAAAAATCCAATAAAACTATTGTTGTTATAGAACATAGAATAGAGGATGTTTTAACTGAAAAATTTGATAAGATAATCATCATTGATAATGGAATAATAGTTGCATCCGGTACCCCTGTAGAGTTAATCTTAGATGGATCATTGAGACGTTTCGGACTACGTGAACCGTTATATATAGAAACTTTAAGACATGCCAATATCGATCTAAAAGACTTGGATATTTTAAATATAAATAGCTTAAACACCTCAAATATCAAACAAAATATAAATAACTGGATAGAAAATGTAAAACCTAAATTTCTATCTTATAATGAAAAAATATTAGAGGTTAAAGATCTAACTTTCTCATACAATAAAAAAGATAATATCATTAAAAATATAAATTTTGATCTATATAAAGGAGAAATAATATCACTTCTAGGAAATAATGGAGCAGGTAAATCGACCTTATCTAAGGTCATCACAGGTATTTGCAAAAAATCAAGTGGAACTATCTCCTACAATGGAAATAATATAGATAATTGGAGTATCAGAAAAAGAGGGCAAAAAATTGGATATGTTATGCAAAATCCAAATCATATGATTACTCAGGAAACTCTCTTAGATGAGGTAAGTTTCGGATTAAAACTTCGTGGATACAAACAAAATGAAATTTTAGAAAAAGCTGAAAGTACTCTTAAAATCTGTGGGTTACATTCTTTTAGAAACTGGCCTATCACAGCTCTTAGTTATGGTCAGAAAAAAAGACTGAGTATCGCTACAATCTTAGCTCTAGACCCTAGTATTCTAATCCTAGATGAGCCTACAGCTGGACAAGATTATAAACATTATTTAGAATTTATGCTATTTATAGAAAGTTTGAGTAAAATCGGGTTGAGTATCATATTTATTACCCATGATATGCATCTAGCCCTAGAATATAGTCACCGTGCCATTGTCTTATCTAATGGTGAAATTATCCGAGATGATATAGTTTCAAATGTGTTATCCCATACGACAACTTTAAAACAGGCAAATCTGAAGAAAATCTCCGTTTCAACATTAGCAGATGTTCTAAATATAGATGAAAAATTGATGCTAGAAACTTTTATAAATAATGATCACAAGGAGATGATATAGGTGACTACAACAGGAACTTTATATATCGATAAAAAATCTCCTATTCATTCTTTAGACGGAAGTATAAAACTATTAATGTTACTAGTTTGGACAGCTGTAGCCTTTATGTTTACAGATATTAGAGTATTTTTAGGACTCATCTTAGGAGGAGCTCTACTGATCAAAATGGCAAACATTACATTTAAAGAAGTTAAACCCTTGGTAATATTTTTACTAATATTTACCCTCTTTAATTCTTTATTTTTGATCTTAATAACTCCCACCTACGGTTCGGAACTTATAGATCAATATACACCTATATTTAATATTTTAGGGAGACCTCTTACCTATGAGACACTATGGTTTGCCGTGACATTATCTCTAAAATATCTTTCTATACTGCCTATAACTATCATATTTATCTTTACAACTCACCCTAGTAGGTTTGCAAGTAGTTTAAATAAGATTGGTGTTTCGTATAAGATTGCATACGCAGTCAACATAGCTCTTAGGTATATCCCAGATGTCAGAGATGAATTTGTGAATATTATGCATGCTCAAGAAGCTCGTGGAGTAGCTTTTAGAAAGGGTGAAGATAGCCTTATAAATAGATTTAAAAATTATAATACCATCCTTATCCCATTAGTTTTATCTTCATTAAACAGAGTAGAAGTAGTCTCAAACGCTATGAATCTACGTGGATTTGGATCTGAAAAAACTAGATCTTGGTACAATGGAAAAAAATATGATAAATTTGATTTTTTAGCCATTACACTACTTATCATAGGAACAATTATAGGAATCTTAATAGAAAAATTTTATCTAAGTGGATTTTGGTACCCATTTTAAAACAATTAATAAATTAATAAAATAATAAAGAATCAAGGAGGAACAAAATGACAAACAAAATTTATTTCACATCTGAGTGTGTATCACCAGGACATCCAGACAAAATCGCAGACCAAATTTCAGACGCAGTATTAGATGCTTGTTTAGCAGGAGATTCAAAATCAAGGGTAGCTTGTGAGACTTTTTGTACCACTGGACAAGTAGTAGTTGGAGGAGAAATCACTACTACTACTTATGTAGATATCCAGTCAATCGTTAGAAATAAAATTACTGAGATTGGATATAGACAAGGGATGGGATTTGATGCCGACTGTGGTGTATTAAACGCAATTCATTCTCAATCACCTGATATCTCTCAAGGTGTAGATACAGGTGGCGCCGGTGACCAGGGACTCATGTTTGGAGGAGCAGTAGATGAAACTCCTGAACTTATGCCTTTAGCACTAGTTTTATCTAGAGAGATCATCAGAAAATTAACTGATATCACTAGAAGTGGAGAATTAAAGTGGGCTAGACCAGACGCTAAATCTCAAGTAACATTAGCATATGATGAAAATGGAAATATTGATCATGTAGAAACTATTGTTGTTTCTGTTCAACATAACCCTGAAGTTACAAATGAAACTATCAAAGAAGATATCATAAAATTAGTTATCACTCCTGTTTTAGAGAGCTACAACTTAGATGTAAAAAAAGTAAACCATTTCCATATTAACCCAACTGGTAGATTTGTAATTGGTGGACCTCACGGAGATGCAGGACTTACAGGTAGAAAAATCATCGTAGATACATATGGTGGATTCTTCCGTCATGGTGGAGGAGCATTCTCTGGAAAAGACCCTTCAAAAGTAGATAGATCTGCTGCTTACGCTGCTAGATGGGTTGCCAAAACAATTGTAGGAGCTAAGTTAGCTACTAAATGTGAACTACAACTTTCATATGCTATAGGAGTAGATTATCCTACATCTATCAAAGTTGATACTTTTGGAACTGGAACAGTTGAAGAAATTATATTAGCTCAAGCTGTAATGAAAATATTCGACCTTTCACCTAGAGGAATAGAGGGAGCTCTTGAACTTAGAACTCCTAAATTCAAATATCAAGATCTTGCTGCATTTGGACATATTGGTAGAACCGATATAGATCTTCCATGGGAAAGATTAAATAAAGTAGAAGAATTAAAAAAAGAGTTAAACATAGGATAAAAAAAAGGAGATAACCAAATGGTTATCTCCTCTTCTATATAAAAGTTATTGAACTCTTACATCTGTGAATAAGAAACACTAATTACTTAGTGATTTTTCCTACTACACCTGATGCTACTGTTCTTCCACCTTCTCTTATTGCGAATCTTAATCCTTCTTCCATTGCGATTGGATG
>NZ_JBATVM010000149.1:0-3286 GCF_049671765.1 Psychrilyobacter sp. | reverse complement strand
ATAATTGTTTGAACTGTTCTTACTGTTGCCTTTCCCATTGAACAATTTTGTTTCAATGATTTATGGTAAACTTCAATATTCCACCGTTTTTTGTAGACATTTATTGTGCTATCATAGTTTAGAAATTTATCATTAGTGATTAGGTATAGTGAAGCTTCTTTTCCATCTCCATTTTAGAAGACCTGCTTTGTTAGAAACACTGGGAAAGGTAATCCTTTCAGCTCTACCGTGTAAACTTCATTAGGTTAAAAATCACCTGTGTTGACTTTTCTAAATTATGTAGAGTCTTCGATTAAAAACTTAAAGGTTCTATTACTCTTTAGCGCAGAAACAAACAGTTTATTTAAGTTTTTGTGTATATATTTTAAATTATCAGTTGTGGTATACCAAGAGTCCATAAGGATATATCGATATTTAACTTTGTTAACTTTTATCATTTTAAGCATGTCCAACATTGATTCATTTTTAGTGAATTCGGACTTACGCTTTGTTTTATCATTGATATCTGTAACAATTTTATTTTTTCTAATAACTCTGTAATTGATAGGTAAAGAGATATCTTTAATTTGAGTATGTTTCGAGTATATTTCTTTTTTAGAAAAAAATCTACCGCGAAACATCAGTTAATAATAGGAAGTGGATTTAGAAGTTTCAAACACTAAATTTATAAAATTTCGTAGAATGATATTCCTAAAAAAAAATATCTTAGTTAAAAAATTGACGTAATATTGACTAAATAATGATAATTTAGAATTGTTTATAGATGTTATGGAAAATTTGGAACCTGAAGATATCAATGATGCTAAAAAAATAATGAGGTTTATTATTAATAGAATAGAACTCCGTGATGACAATAAGAAAAATCCTCAGTCTGATATATATTTTAATTAATTTATTCTATTTGTTATATGCTATTTATGGAAGTCTAATTAAATAGAGAAGAGAAAAATTAATCTAAGGAGATGGTATCAAATGGCAAGAATAAAATTAAAATCTTCAATGCTAAAAGCTGTTGATTATAACCCAGAATTAAAAAAACTTAAAGTTTGGTTTATGGATAAAAAATTAGCTTCTGGTAATATTAAAATTGGTGCTATATATAGCTATACTAATGTCACAGAGGATTTGTATAATGTATTATTGGATTCTAAAACTAATTTAACTTATGAATGTTCACATGGAAAGTGCTTTCATAAATTGATAATAAGTCATCCGGATAAATATCCACCTAAAAAATTATCTTAATAGAAAAACGTAATATCATTTTGTCTCTTCTAGAATAATATTTAAAAGAAAAGCTCCCAAATTGGGAGCTTTTTAAATACATATTAAGTTCTATCCCACTATAGGGGGATAGCGTGGTGCATCAGGGGGGATTTGAACCCCCACAGGAAAATTCCCATAAAGCCCTCAACCTTACGCGTCTACCGTTCCGCCACTGATGCTTATCATAGAAAAGTATATAGTAAACTTCTACACTTGTCAAACAATATTTTAAAAGAGATAAGTAAAATTAATAGTTATGTTTATCTCTTTTAAATATTAAGCAAGATATCCTAGTATAATAAATATTATAGAGCTTATACCTGCATTTAGAAGGGCATAAGGAATTTGAGTTTTAACATGATGTATGTGATCTGACGCTGTAGCCATAGAAGACATAATAGTGGTGTCTGAGATAGGAGAGCAGTGATCACCCATGATACCACCAGATATGGCGGCTCCTACAGCTAGATATATATTTCCATTCAAAACTACGGCTGTTTGAAGGGCAATAGGGATCATTATAGCAAATGTACCAAAGGATGTTCCCGTTGCAAAGGCCATTATTCCAGCTAGAATAAATACTATCACTCCAGTAAAGGCAGGATTTATTGAAGCTCCATTTAATAGGTTAGCTAAATATCTTCCTGTCCCCAATGTATTTATAGAATTACCAATAGCAAAGGCAAATATTAGTATAGATGAAACAGGAATCATTCCTCCTATGCCCTTATAAAAATAATCCATATATTCTTTTAGATTCATAATACCTTTACCAATGTAATAGATTCCTGTAAAGATGGTGACTACAAATATTGCCCAAAATAAAGCTGTAGAACCACTTCCTTGAGTCATATTTCCATTTCCAGTTATATATAATCCTGTTGGAACCATTATCACTAAGACTAAAATAGGGAGGATCATATGCCACATAGATGGTTTTATTCCTTTTTTTACAGGAAGATGGATGGCTTCTTCCCCGATTACTGGTCTAGCATCATCAGCTAAAACTTTTCCATCTTTCATAGCTCTATCTTCAGCTTTTTTCATTGGCCCAAAATCATTTCCAGAGAGGATAAAATAAAGGACAGTTAAGATAGTTATATATGAATAGATTTGATATGGGATACTTTTTATAAGAATAGTTACTGGATTGATATCTACAACTCCAGCTGCTACCTGAGCAGATAAAACTCCTAAGATGGTAGCCCCCCAACCATTTAATGGAATTAATCCACAGATTGGTGCAGATGTAGAATCACAAATATATGCTAATTTTTCTCTAGAAACTTTATATTTATCAGCTAGATCTCTAGTAATGGTACCAGCTAATAAGATGGTGATACTAGATTCTATAAAAACGACTATTCCAATAAAATATGCCAAAAGCATGGTTCCTCGTCTTGACTTTATTATTCTTTTTTTCTTTGTTAAATAATCAACAAATCCTTGGACACCACCAGAAACCTGTATCAAGGTCATAATACCTCCGATTAAAAATACAAATATTAATGTTTTAGTAGCCCAACTTTCACCAAATACGTCTATAATTCCATTTAGACTTTGATTTAGTGAAGAGATTAAATTCCAGTCTGTTATGATAAGGTTGCAAAAGACTATTCCTAAAAATAAAGATACCACCACCTGTCCTGTGGTAATAGCCAAAATTATAGTTATAATGGGTGGTATAATACTTAAAATTCCATATTCCATCTTGTTCCTCCTGAGTTATTATTATTTACTGAAATAGTGTAGCATTAGTTTTTTAGTTTCGAAAGTATCAATAAACCTAAAGAATTGTTCATAGAAGTTATAATTTTTCTTATAGATACTAGTAATTTAGTTATTAGATTGTTCATGTTTTTTGAATATCATTTTTTAAGAACTTAGAGTTGTTTGAAAATATAAGAATCATAATATAAAATTAGTGTGTAAAAGATCAAAAGTGTCGCGGCGACACTTTTGATTTGAAATTAAAATCAAGATTTATTGGAGAGAATCAGGTAAGAATAATAAACTGATT
>NZ_JBATVM010000148.1:0-2074 GCF_049671765.1 Psychrilyobacter sp. | reverse complement strand
TTTCATAGGTTTTCTCTGCATCGTAAAGACGCGCTTTTGCCATCTCTCTTTTGGCTGCTAATCCAGGGAAGATATTTTTAAATGATATTTCCATATTCTCCTCCTAATGTCTTCCTGGTCTTACATTCTCTATTGTCATTCCTACATCTTCGGGATTTGCATATTTTCTACATCTGTTACTCCATATCTCTATTCCTTTTTGAATCATTCCTATATCTGCTCTAGTCACTTCTTTTCCATCGATGTTATATGCTTGACCTAGTAAAACTTTTTCTTCAGCATCTAAATACATCTTTAATTTAGCCTGGCACATCTCCAAGGTTATTCCTGTAATATTACTCATTAATCCTCCTCTTCTAGATATCCAACTCTAGATAACACACTTAATTGCTCACGAGTTAATGCAGCTAGTATATTCATGTCATATTTATATATCTCAAGTGCTGCTTCATTATAGTTTCTTAGATCTAACCCTTCATTCCTATCTCTTATTTTTGTCCATTTATTCGTTTTAGGATCTCGCACCTCAGCAGTTAAAGTTTTAAAATATTCTTCAGTATAATTTCTAGTTACATTTTTAGGAAAATGACAATATCCTTTACCTTTTTTATTAACTCTTAATTTACCCATAGTTGAATCTTTTAATGCATTAACTCCTACAGAATAAAGATTAATCTCATTATTTTTAGTTCTTCTAAATCCGTTATCTATTGGGACTATTCCACCTTGACCTTTAATTCCAAATATTCTATCTTCTTCCCTAGGTGATACAAAGTTATATACATCTTGGGTATTATGTCCACCAGTGTCTATACAAGTTGCATAGATCTTAAGAGCAGTTCCATCTTTAAATGTAAATTCCCTTTGTAAAAAATCATCTAGTTCATCCCATATCTCTTGTTTGGATGGGTTTCCATGAATAACTTGGTATACTATTCCCCAGTTTTCATGTCCTAATCCCCAACCTACGACTTCTATTTCTATTCTGTCGCCTTGGATATCTACTCCTGCTGTTACAATTAATACTCCATCTGGAAGATCTGCTTTATAGTGCTCCCTTCTTGCATATAGATCTTTATAGTCAATAGTTTTAATATTTTGTTCTTCCCATGTTTCTGCTAATACTGTATTTTTAAATGATTTTATTTTTTCTATATCTCCTTGGATCTCTAGCCACTCTTTTACTATTGATTCCCATGTTCTCCATGGACTAGCTAGTGCATTTAGGTGGTAGCTTAATTTTTCTTTTCTTGATTTATATTTGTGTTTCCACTTTCCTTTGGATTGATTTCCTTTTTTCCATTCCTTTTCTGTAGCTAGGACTCCACACTCTTCACACATCATAGTTACTGTTTCAGGATCTGAATCTACCCATTTGATATTTGAAAATTCTAACTTTTGATATTCTCCACAGTGGGGACAAGGTAACTGCCAAGTCCCTTGAGAACCGTTTTTAAATTCTGTCTCAATTAAACTTTTCCCGTTTAGGGTGGGAGTTCCAGTTATTATGCATTTACTAATATCACTGTAGGTAGTCAATCTTTTTCTCCCTAGTGTGATTACATCTCCTTCTCTTCCTGAAGACTCCGGATACCGATCTACTTCATCAAAGAAAATTATTCTTACTGGTCTAGCTGCTAACTTACTTGGTGAGTTAGAACCAATAAAAGCTATATATCCTCCTGGAAACATCTTATGAGCTACTGTATTTCCCGAATTCTTTTTATTAGCATCTCTAATAATGGCTTTTAATACTGCTGTATCTCTTATCATTGGGGCTATACGCTCTTTTGAGTATGCAACTGCCATTGTATCTGTTGGCTGCACCAAGAGCATGGGACAAGGATCTAAGTCCGCATATTTACCAAAGATATTATTTATAAATTCTGATTTTGCCAGTTGTGAAGCCATCATAAGAATTGCTTCCCTTACTTCACCTGATTCAATTTTTTCATAGATCTCTACCATGTATGGTGTCCTCCTCGTTTCCCAGGCCCCAACCTCTTTTGAAGATTCAGAAGATAAAACCCTATTTTGATCTGCCCATTCACCAATAGTTAATTTTCTAGGAGGC
>NZ_JBATVM010000147.1:0-7136 GCF_049671765.1 Psychrilyobacter sp. | reverse complement strand
CAAAAATAAAAAAGGAGTTGGAATAATGGAAGAAAAAAAATTATTACAAACCAAACGCCTTATTAAGGAATATTTAATTGAGAATGGTTTAAATTACAAAAAATTTTCTAACCAAATAGGTGTTTCAGAAAATACAGTCAAAACATATTTAGGTGGGAAAAAATTTATTTCAATAAAATTTTTAAAAAAATTTTCTAAGATGAAAGGATTATCTTTAGAAAATAGAGTTTTTATTCAAGAAATTATAGATCCCCAAAATACAGGTAATGTAAATATGAAAATCAACAAAAATAGAACCACCAATCCCTCTGAATTCAAACAAACGCAAGATTTAAAAAAATTATTAAAAAAACTTGATTTATTTGTGACAGGGTATATAAAAGAAGATGAAGAAAAAGGTATTATTACTCAGGGTAATAGTTTAAGAAGTGATTATGATAGTATAAACAGGATCGTTAAAGTCCTTCATATTTTAAATGAAAACACGAATAGGTATAGTAGTGAGATTTTATTACTCCTAGAAACTAACTCTACTAAAGAAAATAAAAAAATAAAAAAAGGAATAAATAGTGTAGCTAATAATCTAATTTCTATAGGTGAACAATTAAAATCATTTGTTAATGACGATTACATAGATATAAATTAATTTAAGGAGGACAGATGGAAAAAATAAATAATGCGTTAGAATTAATCCCAGAAGAAAGAATAAGAAAAATACTAATAGTAGCTGAATTAGAAGGGAAAAGTCCGGCCAGAATTATACATGATACTACTGTAACTAGTTTATCATTGAAATCTGAGTTAAATTTAAAAGATTATCATTCAGTTTGGCTAGGGAATGGAGAAAAGATCTCAGCTTATTCAGGAAGATTAAAAATAGCTGGAAAAAAAGCTTGGAAAGATGGAACTCATGGGATGCCAGATAATATAGAATATATTTATAAATATTTTGATGAAGAAGAAGTAAATAAAAATATTTTAGAGAATGCTTGCAGGCTTATAGAAGCTACATTAGATAACACTTTTGAAAACGGTAGTACAAAAACAAGTTCTAAATACAGGAGAGCTCTTAGTCAACCTAACTTTATTTATATGATGTTAAGGCTATCAATAAGACTTCTAGCAGAAGATCTAAGAAGTAAAGGTCATGAATTAAATAACCGGACTCTTCAACATATGACTGATATGATAAAAAAAGATAAAAAGAAAATTAAAGAGTCATATATGAATGCTTCCACGGAAGGTGATCTTGAAACAGCACACCAGCTTTACTATGAAACATTAAATAAATATTTTGACGATTTTATGGAAAGAAAATTTGAAGGTACTGGAAAAGAAGCTTTTGATGTAGGATCAGAAAGAAAACTATTAGAATATGTTGGTGAAGAAACTGTTTATACTTTTTTAGGTTATCTTTGTGGAGAAATTAAAAAGAAATATCCACACCAATTGTCGCTACAAGGATTTTATAATATAGAACGTTAAATCATTAAGGGCAAAATAGTTTCATCTCATTATTGATTTTCTTTAAATAATGTAGTATAAAATACAGTACCATTAATTAAATAAATCTAATATTAAGGTGGTTAGAATATATTTTTTACTATTTCAACTGATCACGAAGTTTCTGAAAGATGTGGGGCTGGAGGAATGTTTCAAGTAATATCTATCGAAGATGAAAATAATAAAACATACAAAATAGATTGTGGGATTCATTTTGAAAATTTAAGAGAAGTTATAGAGCATATAGGGTTTAACCCTGATGATCATGATTACGAGGAAGTATAAAAAATTATAAACATAAAAAGCCGGGGAAATTTCCCTGGCTTTTTATCTACTCACTCAACTTCCCATGAAACTCCGAGGTTTCATAGCCTATCTTAAAGTAGACCTCCTCCACTATACACACTAACTCTGACACCAAATCTTCATATTTATGAAACTTCTTCCTATCCTCTGGTTTAAGGATAGAATAGTCTAATTCCTCATGGATCTGTTTCATATCACTATTAATTTTCTTGTAATCCTCATTTTCATGTAGTGGGGCGAAAGTATCGATAGTTTCCTTCATAGCAACCATAAATTCATCTTTATCCATTAGGCTACCTCCATTACTAGGTTTACTAGTTCTAGGAACGGCTCCATATAGTAGTGAGCCTGAGTTTCTTTTAGGTTCTGAGGGTTTATTAAGTTTTTCCCATATTTTAAATCTATTATCTTTTTATACTTCTTAATCTGTCCTTTAGAAGATTGCCTTTTAATTTCCTCGATGATCTTTAGTTCAATTAATTTTTTATTGAATGCCATAGCAGAAAATTTTACATTAAATTGCTTTAAAAGGTGAGTTAGGCTATATGTAGGGGCTTCTTCCACATAATCAGGAAGAAAATCAGTAGGTAACCCTTTCTTGGCTCCATACTTTTGTAACATAGTTATTTTCCCACTATCAGATAGGTTTAATCTGTCCATGGTGAAGTTTAACCAATCTAGCTCTGATATTGTAGTAGGAACTTGTGTATCACCTTTTAGGAGCTGAATATACTCTTTTTCTTTTTCAATAAAATATCTTCTAGCCATCTTTCCTTTTTCGGTTTTAGACAACATTGCTAATTCTTTGGCCATATCTAATTTTAAAATATATTCTTTTTTAGGTCTTCCTAATTTTACGTTTTTTTCCGTAAAAAGAATATAGTCTACACTTTCTTCAAACCCATATTCTTTCATTTTGTCAAACCAATCATTAAATCTTCCATAAGGCTTCCCTAAAAACTCCCATAATTCTCTGGCATTTACTAATTGTTCTCCATCTTTATTTTTTTCTAGTTTGATTAACATTTTACGCCACCTAACTTCAGGGCAATCTCTATTGCATCTTTTTCAGTAGTTACATAAAATTTAGCTTTGATACCTTTTAAGCTGACTTCATTCATTCCATTTTCTAGTGTTTGCATTCTCATATCTGTACCTCCTATTGAAATTTAGAGGCCAATACAGTATAATTAACTTGTGGGAGCGTATTATATCTGTAATACCTCTTAATCAGCTCTAAGTATTAGTAGTACTTAGGGCTTTTTTTAATTTCTCAAAAGTTTATCTATACCTTTTCTAACAGCTTCAGCTCTAGAAATATTGTTAATTTTACAATATTCTAAAAGTTTTTTGTTAGTTTCTTCATCAATTCTAACTTTTATATCGATGTTTTTAGGTGATTCAACTTTTGGTCTTCCTATTTTTTTCATAAAACCTCCTTTTTGAGTTCCACAATCTAATTATAGTTTGTGAGTTCCAAAAAGTCAAATTTATTTTTACAGATTTTTCTGTATAAATAAAAATCCCCAGTAAAACTCAATTCTTATTTATATACACTCTATTAAGGAAACATTGATTTTATTTGGATATAGTGGTATAAAATATGGTGGTATTTAAAAATGCATATAGGGGGGAAAATGAAAAGTAAAAAATCTACAATAAAAAATTCAAGTGAAATTGCAAGTGAAATTGCAATAGAAAATGCAGACAACTTAGAAAAAATAATAGAACCTATTAATAATAAAATTACAATTGCTACAATGGACGATCTGGTATATATGCTTAAACAAGCAAAACAGGAGAGCCAACCTTTACCAGTATTTTTTTTAGGGGCTGGAGTCTCTAAAAGTGGAAACATACCTTTGGCTTTTGAAATTCAAAATGATATTTTGAAAGGTTTCTCTAATAACCCAAGAATTAAAAAAATGGATGAAAAAGACAAAACATACTCAAAACTTATGGACTGTTTGACTCCTTATGAAAGAAATGACCTATTAAAAAAGTATATAAAAGAAGCTAAAATAAATGTAGCACATATTTATTTAGCACAATTATTAAGAGAGAATTATATTGATTATATACTTACTGTAAATTTTGATAATTTAATGATTAGAGCATTAGCATTATATAATGAATTTCCACCAACATATGATATTGCAATACTTAAAGATTTAACTACAACTACAATTTCTAAAAAATCAGTAACTTATCTTCATGGTCAACATCATGGTTTATGGTTACTTAATACACAAGAAGAAATGAAAAAAGTAAAAGAAGTAGTTCCAAATATCATTCATAGTATTAAAGACAGACCTTGGGTTTTTATTGGATATAGCGGTGAAGACCTTATTTTTAACCATATTATAAAGCTTGGAAGGTTTGATAAAGGACTTTATTGGGTTGGTTATAAAGATGGCATTCCAAGTGATAAAGTCTGTCATGAACTATTAGAGAAAGAACATGCGAATGCTGCTTTAATTCAAGGATACAATGCAGATTCTTTTATGTTTGAATTAAGTAAATCACTTGGCTTAGAACAGCCTAATATAATTAACAAACCATTTACTATGTTAGGTGAAATTTTAAACAACATTGTAGATATTGAAGATGCTAGCGTTAATAAAAGATTAGCAACGGTAAAAAATAATGTCTGTGAATCTATTAAAAAATTTGAAAACGAAAAATTTAATCTAATAAAAGAAACTATATATAATTTAAAAAATAATAAAAAATTTGAAAACGAAAAAAATAAGATTCTTGAAATAGAAGAAAAAATAAAAAATTTGAAAAATGAAGAATTAAGTAATTTATTGGCTAGTTTATATTTTGAATGGGCCAATTTAACAGAAACTAATTACAAAGAAAACATAAAATTGTATGATAAAGCAATAGAATTAGATCCAAATTATCAAATAGCTTATTATGAAAGAGGATTCTCAAATTTTAGTTTGAACAAATTTGAAAAAGCTATTCTAGATTATAGTAAAGCAATAGAATTAAATCCAAATTATATGGAGGCATATAGCTTGAGAGGTCATTCAAAAGCTTGTTTGAAGCAGTATAAAGAAGCAATTTTAGATTATAATAAAGCTATAGAATTAGATCCAAATAATATAAAAACATATGGTAATAGAGGTGTAGCGAAAATTAACTTAGGAGAATATATAGATGCTATTTCAGATTATAATAAATCTATAGAGTTAGATCCAAATTATGCAAAAACATATAGTTGGAGAGGAATAGCAAAAGCTAATTTAAAGCAGTATGAAGAAGCTCTTTTAGAGTATAATAAAGCTATAGAGTTAGACCCTGATTACACAGTAGTATATAACAATAGGGGCTTAGTAAAAAGCAATTTAAAGCAGTATGAAGAAGCTCTTTTAGATTATATTAAAGCTATAGAATTAGACCCAAATTACACAACAGCATATAATAATAGAGGAATAGCAAAAGCTAGTTTAAAGAAGTATGAAGAAGCTCTTTTAGATTATAATAAAGCTATAGAATTAAACCCAAATTACACAATAGCGTATAGTAATAGGGGAATATCAAAAATTAATTTAAAAAAATATGAAGAAGCTATTCTGGATTACAGTAAAGCTATAGAATTAAATTCTAAATATGCAACTGCATACGGTGGGAGAGGAGTAGCAAAAGCTAATTTAAAGCAGTACAAAGAAGCTATTCTAGACTATGACAAAGAAATAGAGTTAAATCCAGGTGATCAAAGAGCAATAAATAATCGAAAATTAGCAGCAAATAAATTAGCAGCAAATAATAAATAAGAATCATTAAGCATGCACTTCTAACTTAGAGGTTAAAAACGGCACTTACTTAGGTACCACTAAACCCTTAAGAAAATAATAAAAGATCCTAATTTCTTTAGGATCTTTTTTAATTACTTTAGAGTTAAGAATTAAATCAAATTATATACTAAAAATAGTGATTCTGTGGGGACAGTTTGGGGACAAAAAATATTTTTCTCAAAAAAACGCGTAAAATATTGATATTAAACCTCAATAAAAACAAGGGTTTAATGAATAGAAATATGTTTAAATAATGCCTATTAGGTGCGCCACTTTAAATAAATCCACTGCTGCTTTTAATAGCAGCTTTTTTTATTATTCAGATATAATGTCATATTACTTTTCTATAATGATTTTACGGTATAATCAATAAAATCCTTTTTTTAAATAAAATTACCAATAAAATCAGTAAAAGAGGGAGACTAGATATACTCTAAACCTTCCTCTTTTTTATCACTCTTATATCTTTTAAAATAAATTATTTGTTCTGCTTTTTTTTAAAATGTGGAGAATCTCCCCAGTTGTTGTAAATAATCTCATCTCCAACACTTTCAACTCTTTTTCCTAGACAATTTTTACATTGATCAGCATTGTCATCTAGACATGGTTTATTATTATAAAGTTGATATTTAGCTTTATGTTCTTTTAAAGTTGTAATAGGCATTAAGATATTAGCTCCTGCTTTTAATCCCTTTTCCCTTCCCAAAGGGTCTAGTCCCTGAAGGGCAGTAGTAGCTGCTATATTAACATCTTTTAAATATATTCTTGTCAAAGCTATCATTTTTAATCCTAATTCAACTCTTTTTTTCTTATCTAAAATATTATGTTTTTCTTTTTTCCCCATAGGAGTGTCATCATGAAGGATATAAGGCCCCATACCTATCATATCAATATCCATATTTTCATAAAACAATATATCATCCACCAAATCTGCTGTAGTCTGACCTGGTAACCCTATCATTACTCCTGTTCCTACTTGATATCCAGCCTTTCTTAAATCCCTTAGACACTCTATTCTAGTTTCATGATTATGAAGAGGGTCTTTTGGATGGAGAGATTCATAGATGTCTTTATTAGAACTTTCTATTCTAAGTAAATATCTATGTGCCCCAGCATCATACCACCTTTTGTATGTTTCATAGGTCTGTTCTCCGAGAGACAAAGTAATTCCTAATTCATTATTTGAGATTTCTTTTATTCCAATTACAACTTCCTCTATAAAGTTAACGAATTCCTCATCACACCTTTCTCCAGCCTGAATAGCTATAGAAGCATAATTATTATCATATATCCATTTAGCTCCATTTAAAATTTGTTCTTTAGTCATTCTAAATTTTTCGATTTTATGATTATCTCTTCTTATTCCGCAATAAAGACAATTTTTAATACACTCGTTACTAATTTCTATAAGTCCACGATAATAAACTTTATTTCCAATATTTTCTAACTTAATTTCATAAGCTTTCTTAAATATTTTTTCTATATCATCTTCTGAACTTGTATTCATTAAGTAGATCAAAT
>NZ_JBATVM010000146.1:0-7489 GCF_049671765.1 Psychrilyobacter sp. | reverse complement strand
GTAATTTATTGGAATAAGTTCAACATGTATAAGCGAATAATTTTTAACCTAAAAAGACTTTTGATTAACCAGTTAATATAATAATAATAATAATGCGTAAAATCATATGTTTTACAAAGAGGCATTTAATTCGTAATAAGACCAAAAATAAATTATATGGATTAGTAATAAAAAATATGAAGTTTATAAATAAGTTCATAAAAGTTAAAATTTAATCCTAATAATGAAAGAAATGAGAAAGTGTATGGAAAAATCAGAAGAGATGAGTAAACCTGATCAACAATAAAAAATTATATATATATAATATAAAATTAGAAAAAGATGATTTCTGTAAAATACAGAAATCATCTTTTTCTAATTTTATTACTATAACTGCTTCAAAATATCCCTAAGTTTATCTTTATTTACTACTTTAGTATGTAATATTTTTAGTGATTTTAGTTTTTTTATATTCAACGGAATTTCTTCTTTAGATAATTTTTCCAAGGCTTCAATATTTTCAAATTCATCATTTTTTTCTAGATCAAAAGCTTTTAAAACACTATAAGAAAATTTATAAATATTAGCTGTAGAAAGAACTACTACCTTACGTGATTTGTTTTTTAAGGCCCCATTCATAGCAACTGAAGTATGAGGATCAAGCATATAGTTATTTATATCAAATGTATTATAGATAGTCTCTAAACACTCCTCCTCAGTACTGTAGTCTGAAATTATAGTGTTTTGGATCTTTTTTAGAGATACCGCATCTAACTCTAAAATTCCACTTTTTTCAAATTTATTATAAATTTCATTTAAGGCTTTACCATCTCCTAAAATATGGTATAGAAGTCTCTCTAAATTAGAGGAAACCAAAATATCCATAGAGGGACTCATAGTTTTAAAAAATTCCCTTTCTTTATTGTAAATTCCAGTATTTAAAAAATCATATAATACATTATTTTTATTAGAAGCACATATTAATTTTCCTATTGGAAGACCCATCTGTTTGGCATAATAGCCAGCTAATATATCTCCAAAATTCCCAGTAGGAACAGAAAAATCTATTGTTTCTCCCAAAGTAATTTCTCTATCTCTTAACAACTGGAGATATGCTTTAAAATAATAGATTATTTGAGGTAGGAGTCTCCCAAGGTTAATTGAGTTGGCAGAAGAAAGTTTAAATTTATCTAAAGATCTATTTAGCTCCTCATCTAAAAATATATTTTTTACTGCCGTTTGACAATCGTCAAAATTTCCATTAACTCCTACTACCTCTATATTTTTTCCTATAGCTGTCTGCATCTGTAACCTCTGTACATCACTCACACCATCTACTGGATAAAATACAACCACCTTTACACCTTCTAAATCTTTAAATCCTTCTAAAGCTGCTTTCCCTGTATCTCCAGATGTCGCAACTAGGATTAGGCTATCCTTTTCAGCATTATTTTTCTTTCTTGCATAGGTAAAAAGACGAGGCATAATTTGAAGAGCCATATCTTTAAATGCTAGAGTTGGTCCGTGCCAAAGTTCTAATACATAAATTCCATCTTTTAATTTTACTACTGGAGTTTTTTCTGGATGAGAAAAAGTTTCATCGTAGACACCTATACAGTCTTTTAACTCTTCCACACTGTAGTCCATAAGATATCTCTTTAATATATTTAAAGCAACCTCTTTGTAGTCACTATTTTTCATTTGCCCAATCTCTTCTAATGAAACATTTGGAAATTTTTCAGGGACAAAAAGACCCCTGTCATTACAAATCCCTTTTGCAATAGCTTGGGAAGCTGTATAACTATCTAAATTTCCACGAGTACTAATATATTTCATCTGTTCCCTCCTCAAGTAAAATTAAAAGGTCTTTATAAGATTTTACTTCCATATTTTTCCCCTTATTATCTTCTACATAAAATTTATTTATCCTTAAAAAAATAAAAGTAAGAGCTGTTTTTAAAATCATTTTATTTAGTAATCTTTTTTCTGCTAATAATAATTTTCGTTCCCTTTCATATGATTCTAAAAATACTTTTATGAATTTTTTTTCTTCATCTTTAGAATTTTTTTTAATTTTAATCCAAAAATTTATTACAATAGCTAAGTCTATAATAAAAGGAGCATCCATACAATCATTAAAATCGATCAACGAAAGTTTTTCTCCCATAAATACATTATCTGGGAATATATCATTGTGAACAATTCCCATTGGAAGAGATGAAAAATCAGTTTCTTTTACCTTTTTATATTTACCCATGATAAAATTATAATCTTCTTTTAAAATTGCTTCTAGATCTACCTTTGATATTTTCTCATAAAAATAGTCTAAATCTATTTTTCTAGTTCTTTGAATAGATCTACCTTTGGATAAATTATGTATTTTCCCTAATGTAGAAGCTATTTTTTCTAACACTTCACAATTGATATCTTTTACTTTACTCCCATGAATAAAATCAAATAGACACCCCATTTTATTTTGGATAAACATATGTTTTTCCCCTAAATTATTTACAAATATTTCAGGACAAGAAACTCCATTTTCATTTAAATAATTTAAAAAATCTAGTTCTTTTAATTCCTCCCCTATATTTCTTCTTCCCTCTAAGAGTCTAAATACATATTTTTTATCTCTATCTTTAATTAAATAATTTGTATTTAATATCCCTTCCGAAATTTCAATAAAATCAGCTTCTTCACCTAAATTATAGAGAGTTCTTATATCTTTTTTATGTTCGTTAGTTAAATTAGTATATACAGCCATAAAATCTCCTATTCAAATAATTCACGATGAAAAATAGCATTAGCATTTTTTATTTTATTTTGAGATATAACATAAGATACGCTTGTTTGATTAGAAGTAATTGAATCTATATTTATCTCATTTGAATTTAAAATTCTAGCTAATTTTCTAGGAATATTATTAGATGCAATCCCAAGCCCTACAACAGATATCATACCTAGATCATCATTTAGTTCTAAAGAATATCCTTCTTTATCTAAAATTTTATAAAATCTCAGAGCATCCTCTTTTTCAGTCAAAATTGAAAATTTAGAACCCTCTAATTGTTGAAATAATTTTACATGTATATTATTTTCTTCTAGACGATCCACAAGTTCATCCATGTTTTTAAAATTTATTTTAAGATTTGCCAAATTATTTAAGTTTGAGATCCCTCTCACAACTGAATTTTCCATAGTTTCCTCCTTTTTAATCCATGTACCTTCTTCCCATGTAAAAGCTGAACGCAAATGAATGGGAATCTCATATTTAGAAGCCAATTCTACACTTCTACAGTGTAAAACTTTAGAGCCTTTGTCGGCCATTTCAATCATTTCATCAAAAGAAATATTTTTAATTTTTTTAGCATCATTTATAATTCTAGGATCTGAGGTATAGACACCATTTACATCTGTATAAATCTCAATCTTATCAGCGTTGATTGCAGCACCAATGGCTACAGCACTAGTATCACTACCTCCCCTTCCTAAGGTAGTTATATTCCCTTCACTGTCTATTCCTTGAAATCCGGTTACTATAACTACATAGTCATCATCTAAATTTTTTAATATTTTTTCAGAAGAAATATCTAAAATTTTAGCATTATTATGTTCTCCACTTGTTTTTATTTCTAATTGTGATGCATTAAATGAGATAGCCTTTTCTCCTAATTCCTCTATTCCCATGGCTAGTAAAGCTGCTGAAATTTGTTCTCCTACTGAAAGTAACATATCTAATTCTCTTCCCTTTGGATTTGTATTTATCTCCTTAGCTTTACTAATAAGAGAATCTGTCATTCCACCAGGAGCTGAGACAATTATTACCATCTTATTTCCTTCATTTTTATTTTTTACAACCCATTTGGCTACCTCACGTAGTCTTTCACTTCCTTTTAGACTTGTTCCACCAAATTTCTGAACGACTATCATATTCTATCCTCCTAAATTGATCTTATAGATATCTGAAATTACTGCTGTAGCTGTGGCATTTCCACCAGCACCTTCACCATAAAAGATCGTTTTACCTGTATAATTCCCATCTAATTCTACAGCATTATATACTCCATTTACACTGTACAATAATTCATCTTTTTTTACAGCTACAGGTGCTACTCTTATACTTAATTCACATCCATCAAAATTAGCTTCTCCTAATAATTTATATCTAAGTCCATTAGATTTAGCTATTTCAATATCATTTTTAGTCAATCCGTCGATACCAACAATAGAAATTTCAGAAAATTCTTTTAATTCTCCCCAAGCAAGATGAGCTAATATGCTGATTTTATGAGCTGTATCAACTCCTTTTACATCAAATGTTGGATCAGCTTCTGCATATCCTTTAAGTTGAGCATCTTCTAATGCTTTTGAATAAGACATTCCCTCTTCCATCTTTGTTAAAATATAGTTACATGTTCCATTTAATATCCCACGGATATTTTTAAAATTATTTACAAATAAATTTTCTTTTATCGGTGAAATAACTGGTATTCCTCCACCTACAGAAGCTTCATATTGAAGTTTTACATTATTTTTTTCAGCCAGTGAAAACAATTCCTTCCCATGAAGAGCCAAAAGATGTTTATTTGCAGTAACTAGATTTTTTTTTGAATTTAAAGTACTTTTAGAAATATCATAAGCTGCTCCTACTCCACCTATTAATTCCACCACAGTATCTATTCTAGGATCATCTAGAATTTCCTTGTAATTATCTGTAAAATCATATCCCATAGAATTATCACTTTTAATATCACAAACTTTAAGAATTTCTATATCTCCAATCTCTTTATTTCTTCTATCTTTTTCCTCTGTTAAAATCTTTATAACATTCATTCCTACTGTCCCAAGCCCAATAACACCTAATTTCATAACTTCCTCCCTCTATCTCCAGCAATTAATAATTCTGCAATTTGAACAGTATTTGTAGCTGCTCCCTTTCTTATATTATCAGCAACTACCCATAAGTTTATACCATTTTCAACACTCTCATCTCTCCTAACTCTTCCTACAAACACCTCATCTTTTCCCTTGCTATTTATTGCCATAGGATAGATATTTTTCTTTACATCGTCTTCTACAACTAACCCTTTTACACTAGCCAAGTCTTTTCTTATTTGATTTATATCAAAAGTTTTTTCAAATTCAATATTTATAGATACACTGTGAGAATGCAATACAGGAACCCTAACACAAGTAGCTGTTACTCTAACATCTTTTCTTAATATTTTTTTTGTTTCGTCTATCATTTTTTGTTCCTCTTTTGTATTACCGTTTTCTAAAAATACATCTATATGAGGTAGACAATTTCCTGCTATTTGATGTGGATAATTTTCAGGAGCCTCTCCCTTTAATCCATTTTCTAAATCTTTAATTCCTGCAAACCCAGAACCAGATACAGCTTGATAAGTAGAATATATAATTCTTTTAATTTTATATTTTTTATCTAAAACTTTTAGTGGTACTACAGATTGTATAGTTGAGCAATTTGGATTTGCTATAATCCCGTTATGATTCCATACATCCTCTGGATTAACTTCTGGAACAATAAGTGGAATACTGTCAACCATCCTAAATGCACTACTATTATCGACGACGATTACACCTTTAGAAGCTGCTATAGGTGAAAACTTTCTAGATACCTCCCCCCCTGCTGAAAAAAGTGCAATATCTATATCTTTATCAAAAGAATTTTCATTCAATTCTTCTACTTTTATATTTTCTCCTTTATATTTTATTATTTTTCCTACACTTCTAGATGATGCCATTAAATATAAATTTTCAATAGGAAAATTTCTCTCTTCTAATACTTGTAAAAAAGTTTGTCCTACTAATCCAGTAGCTCCTGCAATTGCGATATTGTATTTTTTCATTGTAATTCCTCCAAATTTTAATAAAAATCAATGTAACGTTGTATTTACTTAACCATAATCAAAGTTTTTACAAACTTAAATTAATTAATATTTTTTTAATTCCTAGATGAATAAAAAAAGTCTATTTAGATAAAAATTCTAAATAGACTTATAAAAACCCTATATAGAAGCATCTCTTGTTTGAATAACTAAAAGAGGTTTGCTTCTTTTTGTAGAAAGCAAACTTAGGTCAATATTATTATGGTTGTTATTATATTTTTGATAAACATAGTTTTTCTCCCCTGTTGTACATTTATTTAATCTTGTGTCCACTCCTAATGGACTTAAAATATAATACAAAATTTACTGAGAAAAGTCAAATTATTTTTTAATTATTTTTTTAGTCTATGACTAAAATTATAGAGTTTATAACTATTTTTTTAGATCTTGGTGGGAATCCATTAAAATATTATTTTTTTCAAAAACTAATGAAACTTAGTGCTATCTATAAAAAATAACTACAAAAATCTAAATTATGCTTGTCTAGATACAGCATCACACGGTTTTTTCATTTCTTACGATATTTAACTGGAAAAGTTATCTGAGTGATTGAGCCCTCTCCCTCTCCTAAATGAACTACAACTTCATTAAATATTTCAATAGAATCCCCAATAACCTTATACCCATTCTCTTCTACATAGCCCAAAAGTTTTTTGTAACTTACATCTATAGTATCCCATGTATCCTTATGCAATATAGATGCAAACCATCCACCCTCTATTTTTAAACACCTTTTGTGATTGCATGGAGTAGGAATAAAAAAACCAATAGTATTAACTTCCATTGCATTCCCTAAAATAACTTCTTCTTTTGAAATCCTCACAAAATAATCATCTCCTTGAATTTTTAGCTCTTCCCTAATCTCAATTAAATCAGAAAATGTTTTGTCATATTTCAAGTAGTCACAAGGTTTTTCTATGGAAATAACAACAGCTTCCATGGATTCAAAATATATCATTTGCGGCTCTACATCATCCTTTTTCATTATATTTTTTATCTCGGATATTTTTCTATCTATTTTAAACATAGATTCATTCATTTTTTTTATTTTTATTTCTAGTAGCCTTCTCTTTTCTTCTAAATAGTCCAAACTTTCTTTTGGAGAGCGACTTTTAGTATATTCTCTTATTTCTTTTAGTGAAAATCCCGCTTCCTTTAGAGTTAGTATAAATCTCAAATTAGAAAATTGTTCCTCTCCATAGTATCTGTAGGAGGTATCACCGTCTACAAACCTAGGTTTAAATAACCCAATATCATCATAATAGATAAGGGTCTGTCGTGAAATCTTAAAAAAACTAGCTATCTCATTTATTTTATATTTTTTTTTCATAAAATCCTCCTAAATATACTTGACTATATAGTGTACAATATAGTTTATAATGTCTATAGAAACAAGGAGGTAGTTATGAAAAATTTAAGTTTAGAAGATGGATGTGTTAAAAAAGTATTTTTTAAGTTTGCAATACCCAGCATAGTTGGATTATTAATTGTATCTATGCAGATAATGATAGATGGAATGTTTATAGGAAATATTGTAGGACCTCGAGGTCTTGCAGCAGTTAATTTAGCTATGCCATATATGAGTACCATTATGAGTATAGTCA
>NZ_JBATVM010000145.1:0-3084 GCF_049671765.1 Psychrilyobacter sp. | reverse complement strand
CTCTAATTATTGCTAAAACTGAGGGTGAAGATATCAGTGGAGAAGTCAAAACAAAATTAATTTAATGAAAATTTCATAAAAAAATACAGTTTATTAAGTAGTAACTTTACTTTAAATTAGATTTTTTTATTCATGAAATTACACAATGTAAATATATTAAAAACGAGAAGCAATAATTAAAAAATTATTACTCCTCATTTTATAAAAGTTTTACATTAATTTTTAGAGTTTACACAAAACTTGCAACACTCTCCAACTTGACTCTATCTTTTATTAAAAAAGGCTTGCTTTTCTTTATGACTTCTAGTATAATTATTTTTGTAGATGCCTGAGTGATGGAATGGTAGACATAGGGGACTCAAAATCCCCCGGGCGTATGCCCTTAAGGGTTCAAGTCCCTTCTCAGGTACCACATAACCCCATAATTTTGATTGTAGGGCTTATGTTGCAAAGGGTTCAAGCATTTACATTTTTTAAAAATAATTAGTATATATATAGAAACCTCCTAATATTTTAAATGACATTAGGAGTTTTTATTTTAAATTAAATAAAATAAGAGGTGGATAGAATGATTTATGAATTAGAACCAATGATTGTCGATGATGCTAAGAATTTACATGAGTTTTTTAACCTCATAGGGGGAGAAACAAATTTTGTATCTTTTGAAAAATTTGAATCTCCAAGCTTAGAAGCATGTAAATCACTACTAGATTCAACTAAAGAAGCTCCAAATTATGCTTATTGTATAAAAGATAAAGGTAAAATAATAGCTACTTTAACGGCTAATACTAGAAGTGGTAGATCCAGAGAAAGACATAAATCAGATTTTGGTATAGGAGTTTCTAAAGAATACTGGGGAAAAGGGATAGGTTCATTACTTATGGAAAAAGTGATCTCTGAATCTAAAAAGAACTTTATTTCTAAAATAACTCTAAAAGTCAGTGAGAAAAATGCTAGAGCTATAAAATTATATGAAAAATATGGATTTGAAATAGAGGGTGTGTATAAAAAAGATACGCTTATAAATGGGATAATGGAAACAGGAATTTCAATGGCATTATTCTTATAAAACGGATAATAAAACTATAAAAAAGCAACGGCTAAAATCCGTTGCTTTTACTTTAAATTAAATATTATATTGTATTCTAGGCTCCTACTATCAACTATTTCTATCTCTTGGATCAATACTCTAAATAATTCTTTTAATTGAATAGGCTCATATTCCTCATAATTTTCTAGAACTTCCCTTAGTAATTCATAATTTCCACGATTCTCATTATCATTTTCTTTTGATTTTATTTTCTCCAAAATTTCAATTTCTTTGTCTATAACCTTTAAATCATTTACATTTTCTTTTCTACTTTTAATATATTCTGATTCTGCAATTAATTCTTTTTTTAGCATATTTATAAGGTTGTTATTTTCTTTAGTCAATATATCTTTTCTATTCTCAAATATCTGTATTTGTCTTTCAACAGTTTCCATATAATTATCTACCTGATTTACCTCTTTTAACTTATCCACTTCAGTTATTTGAGTCAATACTTTTTCTTCTATCTTTCCAGCATTGATTCTTTTACCGCAAGTATCACACATATAATAATGGTATACCTTACCTCCCTGGGCTTTATTATCTATTTTATTCCCAAACATTTTATGACCACAAATACATTTTATCAACCCACCAAATAATGCGGTTGATCCATTTTTATTATCATAATCGATGGCTCTACTATTTTTTAATATCTTCTGAACCGTATTAAAGGTTTCTATAGTAATAATTCCTTTGTGGGTTCCTTCTGACAATATGTAATCTTCACTCTTTTTTCTAATCCCTGTAACTATATTTTTCTTTTTCACTCCAAATCTATATTTGCCTGCATAAAATGGATTAGTCAATATCCACCTTAAACTCTCTAATTTTCTATTAAATAATTTAGAAGTCCTCTTCAGACTTCTATTTTCTATAAATGTATCAAAATAAGCTTTTACTAGCTCGGCTTGTCTTTTATCTATCTTTATTTTTTTATTTTTTCTATCACCATCCCACACATACCCTATGGGGAGTTGCCCTCCCATCCATTCCCCCTTAGATGCTTTTTCATATGCACTGGACTTTACCCTAGCTGAGATTTGCTCCCTTTCATATTGAGCAAGTCCAGCCTGGATAGTGAAAAATAATCTTCCTGTACTTGTAGTGGTATTTAGATCTGGTTGTGAGATTGAAATAAATTTTATATCTTTTTCAATTAGATTAAAAACAAAGTTCATCATTGTATGAGTTTTTCTAGAGATTCTAGATGATTCATATACTAAAACTATATCAAAATTCTTTTTCTTTATATCTTTTAATAAAGTTTTAAATCCTATTCTTTCATCATTGGTCCCACTATCTACATCTTCATAAATTTTATATAGTTCATAATCATGGAGGTCACAATAAGATTCTATTTTTTTAATTTGTGTTTTTAAAGAGTTTTTTTCCTCCTGCATAGTAGTAGAGACTCTTACATATGCCCCTACTTTCATGCCTTGACTCTCTTGTTTATTTTCTTAAGTAACTTAACGACAGTACTCAAATTTTCTTTTGACTCAATCTCTGTTATTTTCTCATTAAATTTAATCATAGCTTATACCTCCTCAACTAACTTTAAATTATTTTTATTTTCCCACTCTTTCTCTTTATCCCTAACAGCTTGTTTCATATCTTTCAAATAGATTTCTAGTGCATCTACATCAGCCTTTAAAGAATTTAGTTCATTCCCATCTTCTACTTTGGTAATTCTAGTTTTCATTTTCTCTAATTTTTTGTAGTTTACATAGCTTGTAGTTTTCTTTTTAAACTCAATTGCTATCTGATCTCTTACAGGGGCTAGTAATTCTTTTATAGTTTCAGCTTTTTTTATTCCTCCATGAATGATCTTTTCCCTGGCATCTGCTGTAACATCTTTATGAGTCAAAAATTTAACTGATTGGGTAGAAAGGGATGCTATAAAATCTTTTTTATCGCCAAACTCCTGGAATAAGATAAATCTTTTAATGAACTCAGAAATATTATCTTTTGTAAGTCCATTGGCTTCATAC
>NZ_JBATVM010000144.1:0-12456 GCF_049671765.1 Psychrilyobacter sp. | reverse complement strand
ATATGTCTACTTCTGGTAGAAGTTTACTAACGAGTTATATGTCTTCTAAAGAAGAAAATTTAGATTCAAATAATGCACAGTGGAAATATTCTGTAGAAGAGGTAACGAGACCTGGAGAATATATGCCGGTATTTGAAGATGAACATGGAACTCATATCTTTCATTCAAAGGATCTATGCTCAATTGAAAATTTAGATAAAATTTTAGAATTAGGTGTAGATGCCATAAGAATAGAAGGAAGAATGATGGATAATGATTACTTAAGTACGTCAGTTAGAGTTTATAATGAAGGAATTAACGACTTCTACGATAGGAATTTTAATGTAAAAAAAGAGTGGTTAGAAGATCTAGAAAAAGCTTCTCCAAGGGAATTTACAAGAGGTTTCTATTTTGGGATAGAAGGTAAGAGATCGATATAGAAAATTAAATATAAAGCGACTAATGCTTGAGAGGGTTTGGTCGCTTTTTTAGTGCTATCCTATATTCATTGATTTTCAGGCCTCATAAAAAACCCTCTAAATTAGTGTAATTTTAGAGGGTTATATAAAATATTGTTCTATTATTTTAAAATAAGGTTACTATGTGACTTCATAGAATCAATAACCTTTATTGATGTTTTTCCTTATATATGCATTAAAATAATTTTATCTAGTTTTATAGGACTACCAGTCTCTACCGTTATAGGTATATGATTTTCTCCTTTATTTAACCAAATTGAATTTGTAACTGGGAGAAACTGAAAGAATGTTCTATTATATAAAGATCCCGGTCCTAAACGAAGAACAGGCGATTGATTGGTAATATGAATTTGCATATTTGTTTGCAAATTTTTATAGACATTACATGTCATAGAATAAAATCCAGATTTTTCAAGACTAACAACAAGATCGAACTCTGAATTACCATTTACATTAAGAATGTTTTTACGGGTATCATAATTTGGTACTGATCCCCCAGTATTTTTTAAGTCTATAGCTCTATTATAGACCAGAGAAGGATCTATAATTGAACGTACGTGTTTACTAAATTCAACTATATCTTTAAAATTAGTTTGAGGAGCTTCAGTTCCATCGACTACTGTCCCAAAATATGTAGATGTCAAAAGACTTGATTCGCCAGGAACACTAATAGACAAACCGTCAAAGTGTTTCAATGGATCTGTTAGCTTTTCATTCAGTGTATAGTTAGGTTTAAATTTTTCACCATATTGATATATTGCTACTCTTCGATTAAACTCAGTAGAAGGGAAAGTTTTACTTAGTTTATGATCTGTGGAGTTTTCAATTGTTATTTGCTTATTGAATGTTTTAGTTAGGCTTTTAGAAGATTCGTAACCTAACGAAGCACCTATACTTGCACCTTTTCCTGATAGACCTAAGTTAAATCCTACAGAAAATGTACTTCCTGTAGTCTTAGCAATACCTCTTAATTCTGATTTTGTAACCCCATAATGTAAAGTTGTTTGTAATTGTGTAGAAGAATTACTTGAAGAATTAACACTTACAAGTTTTTTCCAATAACCATAATTAGTTACTGTAGATCCTACAACTAGCTCACAGCTTGAATCAAAAACAATACTATAAGCAAGTTCATTTTCCAGTATTTTTCTCTCGGGTAGCATTCTAGCTTCTGATACAAACTTTCCTTCGGAAGTTAAAAATCCTAAAAATCCTTTTTTATTGGCAAAATCAATTACTCTACCACGACTTGGTCCAGTATAATGGTTTTGTCTACCGTACATTACTCCATCTTTTAATCTACCTGCAAAATCATAACGTACATCCAGTATTATTCGTTCTGCTGTTACTATTACTTCATTAGATTCATTAATTATATCTGGGAATCCGTTAAAATAGTCTGGATACATTGTTGGATAAGGCCTGGGCGGAGTATTCCCTGTATTTTCATAATTTGAAATATTAGCAAATACTTTACAACTATTGATTGTGAAAGTTGACGATATTAACATTACCATCAACAAAAACTTCGTAAATTTATCTTTTTTTATTTTCATTTTATCTCCTCTGTTATTTTTTTTATTAATTTAAGAAATATACGTTGTGACTAAGTCAATACCACTATGTATTTTCTTCAAAGTTAATTTGTTCTATACAGAATATTACTTTCATCTTTTCACCCCCATATTTCATTTTTGATATTATATATAATAGTTGGATATTATATATAATATCTCATTTAAATCAATTTTCTAATTAATAAAAAAAATAGTACATTTACTGAAAATTAAGTTTAGTTTTATTCTATTTTAACAGTTAACTTCATTTTTTAATTATAAACTGAAAAAATATTAATTATAGGGTTTGTTCTGATATTTGCCTTATGCTATAAAATAGAAGTTAGGAATGATGGAAAATAATTGCTTAAGTACATCAGTTAGAGTTTGTAATAAAGGAATTAATGATTTCTATAATGATAATTTTAATTAAAAAAAAAGCAACTAACCTCTTAAAAGAGTTTAGTTGCTTTTTTTAAAGATCTTACTTCTTTTTTTAAATCATTTCTTCAGAAAGATTATTTTTAACTCCTTTATACTTATTAAGAAAAAATACTATAATACCTATGATCAACCAAATTCCACCTAATTCTTTTGCTAAAGCATCTAATGAAATCCATATATATCCCAGAATAATAAATCCTAAAATAGGAGATATTATATCAGTGAAAATATTTAGAAGTTCTCTTTTCTTGAATATAAAATATGATAAAACTGAAACATGTAATAACAAAAACCCAGTTAAAGCACCAAAATTTAAAAATTGAATAAACATACCTAAATGATTTTTAAATAGATATACTAAAATTAAAGAAACGACCGATGAAAAAATTATAGCTATGTATGGTGTTTGGTATTTTGGATGTAATTTAGATAATATTTTAGGAAGCATTTTATCTCTTCCCATACTAAATAATACTCTTGAAACTGCTGTTTGAGCCGCTAAAGCATTAGTAACACCCCAAGAAAGAGCAGTAGCTATAGCACAAATAGAACTAAATAGTGGGCCTCCTACAACTTTTGCTACGATATACCATGCATTATCTAAATTATTTTTAAAAATTATATCACTAGGAACAGCCCAGGCTGCTAAAGTTACTTGGATTAAAAATAATATAACTACAACTAGTAGTGATACAACAGGAACGTACCAATATTTGGTTCCTTCATTTGCTTCTTCGGATAAAGTACTAACGCCATCAAAGCCTAAAAAACTCATAACTGCTATAGATACTGCAGAGAAAACCATCTGTATAGAAAATGAATCTTTTTTATAAAAAGGGGCTATGGTAAAACCATTTCCAAAACTATGATTGGAAATACCTTTAATTGCAAAATATGCAAAAGTACCTATTAAGATTAGCATTCCTATTAAGAAAATTTTATTTAAAATATCTGTATAGTTTAGCCCTAAAAAAGCAATAAATGAGTTAAAAATTATGAAAATAATAGCCCATGTCATAACGGACACCGATGGTAATAATTGATTCATTGCAAAAGAAGCAACTATGTATAGTAAAGATGGAATCACAAAATAATCAAGCAATACGACCCAACCACCAAAAAAACCAATAGTCTCTCCTAAACCTTGTTTAGCGTATTCATATATAGAACCAGCTTTTTTAAATTGTTGCATCATTCTACCATAGCTTATCGCAGTAAAAAGCATTCCTACAAATCCAATTAGATAAACTAAACTAACCATACCATGAGAAACATTAAATATTTGACCATAAATTCCAAATGGTGCTATAGGCACCATAAATATAAGTGCATAAATTAAGAGCTTTGAAAAACTCATACTTTTTTTTAAATTATTTTCCATATATTCACTTCCTTAAAATTATAAATTAAATTTGTTAAAAACTTTAGCATCTATTCCCCTCAAAGGATTTAAATCTAAAGTAAATTTGGCAGTTTTTTTAGGATCAACTATTTGAGAAATCCCTAGGTCACCTGAAATAGACATATATCTAATTGCAAGGTGTTTTTCTAAATTTAGATTTTCTGTTAAAAATTTATAGCACTGTTTTGTTGCTTTATCAGCTGCAATATCCAAGCTTTCATCGGAATATAAAAAAACAATACTATCATTATCACCACTTTTTACCGCAGGAGTTGGAAATGTTTCTCCCTTAATTAATTTAAAAGATAAGGTCACATTTCCTCCTACTTCAATTCCTGTTCCAGAAATTTCACCGTCTCCCATAGCAGCATGTAGATCTCCTAATCCGAATAATGCACCATCAACATTTACTCTAAAATAAACAACTGAATTTTCTTTAATTTCTTTAGTATCCATATTCCCGCCATGGTAATCAGGAGTACCACAAATAATACCTTCATTCATAGGTGCTACTCCAATAACCCCAATCATAGGATTTAAATCGACATAAATGTTTTCACTAATTTTAGCTTTACCATCTTTTATCTCAATTAATTTCACTTCACTCTCACTAACTTGTTCTTTTAGAGTACCTAATAAGTTAGAGGAAACTAAAATTCCATATTGGGCAATTTCTATTTTTTCTATTTTAACAGCTAAAATATCTCCAACTTTTGCTTCTTTTATATAAATGGGTCCTGTAGCAGGATTTACAGCAGAAAAATCTAATTTTTCTAAAACATAATTATCAACTTTAATTTGATCATGAAAACAATCTAAAGTTTCAATTTCAAGAATATTTTTTATAGATATTTCTAGAATTGGTTTATTTTTTTTGTCCATCTTATAGATATTATTATTATTATTTTTAGTTACTTTAATGTTCATCATACTCCTCCTTTCGTCTAGATTATTAGAACTATAATAACAAAAATATGTTATTAAGTCAATTTTTTCTTTCTTTTTACGAGGGTTTACATTTAAAATTGATGATGTTTATCATAAAATTTAATAATCGTAAAACTTGTGTCCAAAAAGCAAGAGAGGTTTAATAATACCTCACCAACAAATACACTATACTCAAAATAAGAGATTGAAGTGTAATGACTATTCATCATCTAACTTAACTTTCACACTAAAATTATCTATTAAATTACCAATGCTTGGATTGCCCCCAGCAGAATCAATTGAGTCTAAAGAGAATCTAGTAACGGTTTGTCCTTCAGGAACAACATATTCTTTAGTATAAGTTACCCAACCATCATTTCCAGTTGTCATGGTTTCACTAATATCTAGTTGTCCACTAGAGCTCCCTACACTCATAGAAGCGGTATCTGTCCCAGATCTTCCTCTATGGCTAACGGTCCACACTAGAGTAGTTCCAGGAATAGTAACAATATCTTGATATAGAGAAGCGACTTGATTTGCATTTAATTCGACAAAATAATCACCTTCTACAGCATTGACTCCTAAAAAGCCATCTTTCCATACTTCTATTTTGTTATCTGTAGCAGTAGTTTCCCAGTGCTCAATCTCATCTTCGTTAAAAATACCCCATGTAGTAACTGGTCTAGGTAATGTTTCAAAACCTGGATTATTTATATAATTTCCATCACTGTCAACTTCCATAGCTTTAGTATCTCCTACATCTTCTAAATTTTGAAGGTCCTCAACAGTGATAAATCCCTCTCCTTTCCATATTTCATAAATTTTATCATAAGTATATGCTCCATTGGGAAGGTTAGCATAAATTTCACCTGTAGTCCTATCATAGAACCATCCACCTTTATTATCTCTAGTTCCAACAATTTGATCTGTTTCTGTATAAGATATATTTTTATATGAAAAAGAGTCTGTAGGGTGTACATCAAACCTGTTTAACAAATTGATATCATTAGATTCTAAATCTGGAAATTCATGGTTAAAAGTTATTTCAGTCGAAAGTTTAGACCTTATCAAACCTAATTTATGTTGTACTTTTGCAACTTTAGCTTTTCTAATCTCTTTTATAAGTTTAGGTGATATGGTAGTAGCTAATATACCAATGATACCTATTACTACTAATAGTTCTATCATTGTAAAACCAAGATTTTTTTTTTGATTACTCATAATTTTTACCTCCGCTAAATGGGTTAAAAATATCTTATTAACAAATACACTATACTCAAGATAAGGGATTGAAGAGTAACAACTATTCCAAATTTAAAAAAGTGGAAAAAGCCTATATCTTTTCCTGCTTTTTTTGCTATATTAGATCCCACAATGTTTGCCGCTGCTCCTATTAGAGTCATATTACCACCGAAACATACTCCCATAGAAAGTGCCCACCATAGGGGAGCAGTATCTTCTCCCATTTGAGGGATGAGTTCTCCTATTATCTTAGTAAATGAAATCGTATAGGGGACTACTCCGATTATTGGAGCAAATATAGTGGAGGAGATAACGGTTAAAATAACAGTTAATTTGGAATCTCCATTGGTAATATATAGTATAAAATCACCAATATCACTAATCAATCCTGTAGCAGCAAGACCGTCTACTAGGATAAATAACCCAGCACAGAAAAATAAGGTTGACCATTATATGTGTTTATAGATTTCTTCTGGATCTTTTTTTGTAATAAGAATTAAAATCGTCGCTCCAGTAATGGAAATTACAGCTAATCCTATACCAGTTACTACATTAGAAACAAATCCAAACATAACCAAGATAAAAACTATGATAGATTTTTTTAGGAGAATCTTATCTTTTATAATCCTACTTTCATCCATCTCCATAATTTTAGCTTTTCTGTGCCGAGAAACTTTTAGTTTTTTATGAAAGAAAAAGACCATAATAGCAAGGAAAAAAATCATATTAATAATTACAATAGGACCCATATTCATAAGGAAATCATTGAATCCTAAACCTGATTTTGCCCCTATAATTAAGTTTGGAGGATCTCCAATTAAAGTGGCTGCTCCTCCTATATTTACAGCGAATACCTCAGTAAGAAGAAACGGCATAGAGTCTATCTCTAGTTGTTCGGCAATTAATATAGATATTGGAAAAATTAGGAGGATTGTTGTTACATTATCTAATAGTGCAGATGCTAAGGCCGAAATAATTCCTAAAAATATCATGATCTTAATTGGGTCTCCCTTTGCTAATTGGGCTATTTTTATTGCAGTCCATTGAAATATTCCTGTTTCAGCCATAATATTCACAATGATCATAAGACCCATGAGTAAAATTAAAATTTCTATATTGCTACTGATAGCATGGAGAGCTTCGTGCTCGTCTATAACTTTAAAAAACACTACAGCAGCTCCTCCAATAATTGCACTTGAGGACCGGGGTATTTTCTCAGTTATGATAAAATAAAAGGTTATTAAAAATACTATAATTGCTATGATAAGATCAAAGTTCATGAGCTACATCTCCTTTATTCCCTAATCAATTTATACATCAGGACTAGGAATTATCCTTTAAAATTAATTTTAGAAATAACAGTAAAAATAATTGATTAATTCTTTGGATATTCTATACAGTCAATTACTGTAGAAGGAACAGCACATAAGTAAGTTTATAATAGCAGCAGTCAATCATTATTTTGAGTTCACCAAGATGGGCAGTCCACCTATGGAAATTATAGTTTATGAAAATTTAGATGATGAATATGAAATAATAACTAAGGGAGTTTTAGAATAAAAAAATTATAAAATGATAAAGTTAATAGTAGGAGGATATGACGTGAATGAATGGTTAAATATGTTAGCAGGTGGAGGATCTGCTATGATAGTTTGGGGAATAGGAAATATACTTATTGATAATTGGAAGAAGAATAGAAAAGTAAAAAAGAAGTGATAAAAAATTGGTTAATTAAACCAATTTTTTATATTGTATAAGGCATTATAAATTTGAATATTTATGAAAAAAGTTTCGTAAAATGAATAAAGGTCTTTGGGAAATTCAAAAAAAACTTAAAATGATGCTTAAAAAAAGCTTTTAAATTGTCGTTGGTAAGAATATCTTTAAGAGTAATAGTAGTCATAATAGTTATTAATACCAAAAAACCCCCAAGAATGGGGGCAGGGGGTTGAATAAGCTTTATCTTTTTTTATACACCCTTCTTTACACTTTTAGGTTTTCTAGATGGACCTTTTTTCCCTCTTCTAGTAGGGGCTTTTCTCCCTGTGGAAGTTCCTTTAAAGTCATATTTTTTCTTATTTCTTTCTTCTCTAGCTGTTTGTAAATCACCAAAAGAAGGTTTTATGTCTCTAAGGTGGTAAGGATGATCTTTTTCAACATAGATAGTTTTATCTATAGTCTTTTGGATAGTTCTAAGAAATCTTTTTTCCTCTATATCACAAAATGAAATTGAAATGCCTTCACTACCTGCTCTACCTGTTCTACCAATTCTATGAACATATGTTTCAGGAATACTAGTAAGGTCATAGTTTATAACATGGGATAGGTCATCTATATCAAGACCTCTAGAAGCTAAATCTGTAGCGACTAAGATTTGAATATTTCCTTTTTTTAGATCTCTGATAGTTCTCTCTCTCGCAGACTGGGCTCTTTCTCCATGGATAACATCTGATTTATATCCAGCTTCTAATAACATCTCATTGACATCATTAGCTCTAAACTTGGTTCTAGCAAAAATAATTGCAGAACTTATCTTTTGTTTCTTTAAAATATGAAGAAGTAAAGCTGGTTTATCTCCTTTGTCTACTAAATATATACTTTGGTTAACACTATCTACTGTAGAAGATGTAGGAGATATAGAAATATCTACTGGATCAATCATTGCAGCAGTTACTAAGTTTGTGATCTCATCTGGCATGGTTGCAGAAAAGAGCATAGTTTGTCTTTCTTCTGGTAATTTTGAGATGATTTTACGAACCTCTAGGATCATTCCCATATCTAACATACGGTCAGCTTCATCGATTACTAATTGGTCTACTAACTCTAAGTTGATATAACCTTTTGAAATTAAATCAAGCAATCTACCAGGGGTAGCTACTATGATATTTGGACCTGTTTTAAGTTTATGGATCTGTTTTATAGGTGAAACTCCTCCAAAAATTACAGTACTAGTAACTCTGGTATTTTTCCCATATGAATGAACACTTTCTTCTATTTGAAGAGCTAATTCTCTAGTAGGAGCTAAAATCAATGCTGTTAGATTTTTAGATTTTCCTTCTAAAGCAATTTTTTGTAAGATTGGAAGGGCAAAAGCGGCTGTTTTACCAGTTCCTGTTTGAGAAGAGCCTATAATATCTCTTCCATCCATAATAAGTGGGATAGCTTGTTCTTGTATAGGTGTAGCCTCTATATAGCCCTTTTTTTTAACGGCTTCTAATAATGGTTCAACTAAATTTAATTCATTAAATAACATGTTTTTTCTCCTTGATCTATAAAAATTTATTATTCAATATTTTATCATATATCCCTTAATAAGACAAAATTAAATAAATAATAACAAACTGATAGCCATGACTCCCATACCACTAATCAGTCCATAGATAGAGAGGTGATGTTCACCGTATTTTTGTGCTGCTGGGAGAAGTTCATCTAAAGAGATAAATACCATGATACCTGCTATCCCTGCAAAGATAATCCCAAAAACTGTATCAGATAGAAATGGCATTAAGATCATATAACCTACCAAAGCTCCTACAGGTTCTGCTAACCCTGAAAGAAAAGAATAAAAGAATGCTTTCTTTTTATTTCCTGTGGCAAAATAGATAGGAACTGAGACTGCTATTCCTTCTGGAATGTTATGTATAGCAATGGCAACTGCAATGGGAACTCCTAATGAAGGATCTTTTAATGTAGCGACAAAGGTAGCCAGCCCTTCGGGGAAATTATGTATCCCTATGGCAAGAGCAGAGAACATACCCATCCTCATCATGGCATGGTTATATTCGTGAGGTTCTCCTTCACTCTTATGACCTTTTTCCATTTTTTTTAAGTCGTTTTCTAATTTGGTAATTTGAGCGATTTCTTCAACCCCTTTTAATTCATGAGGATTTTCAAAGGATGGAACCATTTTGTCTATAATGGCTATTAAAAATACTCCTCCAAAGAAAGAAATGACAGTAATCCAAGTCCCCTTTACTACTCCTAGATCTGCGACTAAAAAGATCTTTGCCTTGACGAAGATCTCTACAAAGGATACATAGATCATTACCCCAGCAGAAAATCCAAGAGCTAAAGATAAAAATCTTTTATTTGTTTGTTTTGTAAAAAAAGCTAATGCACTACCTATCCCTGTTGCTAACCCTGCAAACAAAGTGAGGCCAAAAGCTATGTAAAAATTTTCATGCATAAAAAAATCCCCTCCTAATAGATACTATCATAATAATACCAATTAGGAGGAGAAAATCCTCTTATATATGTGTTTATTTATTTATTTATCCTTCGAAACCTTCATATATTTCATCATCAAAAGAAAAATCTTCTAAGATCTCTCCAAGATATTCCTTACAGTTTTCCAACTTATATTTAGCTGGTAGAGGAGTAGAATCTAAAAATTTAAAATTCTCATTTTCTAAGATAGGTAAAAATGCAGAAATAAGAGGTCTGTCAAATTCGCTGACATAGGTATGAGAACCAAATTGACCACTATTTTTCATCTTGTTGATCTCTCTAGCATACTTAGTATGGTTAGAACAGTCATGGATTAACATATCCCAGTTTTCTTTTACAGCAGTTTCCATAAACTTAAGAGTAACCTTTCTAGACCAAAGTGGAGACATATATCCATTTCTATATGTATAGAAATCTTCACCCATATAGTTATTTAAGTTGTCTGTTCCTAAGTGTAATTCGGCACAGTTCATATAATCTAGTCCGATAGCAAGGATCTCCTCCTTTTTAGCCATGAAATCTTCATAGAATTTAGGAGTCATAGGAGTTTCTATTCCTACCCATTTAAAATATTTACGAGCAATTCTCATAGCTTCGATAACTTGATCACTGGTATCAGTGGCATTTAGATTAAATCTGATTTCATCTAGTCCAGCTTCAGCTAATTTTTTTAAATTATCATCTGTACAAAGGGTACCGTTGGTATACATATGTTGATGAACACCTGCATCAGAGAATTTTTTTACTACGTCGTAGTATTTTTCTATTTCCATAAATGGCTCTAAATATACATAGGCGATTCCAGATGGTTTCTTCTGAATAGATAACAATAGATCGATATCTTCGGGTTCATATAGTTCTTCTCCAATATCCCACATATCTTCAGGGATAGGCTCTACTGAATCTAATGAATCATGGTAGTAACAGAACTCACAAGTTAGGTTACATGTATGAGTTTTTCTAACTCCTCCAAGTCCATCACCGAATAGGCAAGAAATACATCCTGGAGGAAACTTTTCCTTCTTTCCTACATAGTATGTACGGCCTTTCATATCTTTTAATCCATCTATCTTACTTTGGATTTCAGCTATTTCATTTAGGTATGATCTTTCGATCTGTCTTTGAGTAGATCTAATTATATCTTCGCACTCCTCAAAAACTTCTTTTGCATCTACAGGAACGTCTGCTAGATATTCAAACCATTCCAATGCTTCTTTCTTACTTATTTTCATATTTACCTCCAAATTACTAAAACTCTTCCTAACTCTTCTTTTCTATGGTTTCCCGATTGACGAGTACAAAATTTTCTTTTAATTATAAGAAAATTTACGATGTCAAAAGGAAACCAAAGTTAATGAATTTAGCGATAGTTTTCTTCATAATATTTAGTATTTATCTTTAATTATAATAAACTTTAATATTCGTTAATCGATAAAACGACAACAGGGAAAGAGTATTTTTATTTTTTACTCTTAATTATATCATAAAATGAGAGATATTGTTTACTAAAGAACTTGTTATATTCCATGAATTTTAAAAAGAAAGATAAATTTAGATTATCGTTTGAGAAGTTAATTGAGAATTTTAAAGTTTTTGGTATGATAAAAATTTAAGTGTTTTTTAATTACTACTTTGAAATTGATTTTAAGAAGGGTATACTTATAGATGAAGAAGTATCGACCCTATTCCCTTTTTAGCGGTTAGATTCTACGAATATTAAAACTTAATTTTAAATGTAGATTTGATTAGGGAGAAACCTAAAGATAGAGAGGTTCAGAAATAAACATCGAAAAAAATTGTAATTTAAAGGAGAAGATAGATGGAAAAGTTAAAGAAACTTTTTAGTGAAATAATACTAGGAGTAATAAAAAAAATAAGTATTGGATACATAAAGATTGAAAATAAAGAAAAGTTGATAAGAGAATTAAAAAAAGGATGGGATTCAACTATATTAGAAGAAAATAAATATTTAAGTTTAGCACCAGATGACAATGTAGATATTAGTGGATATGAAGAGGCATTGGAGTCAGCAATGAACAACTCAAGTGTGAAGAATATAGCTATATCAGGAACTTATGGGTCGGGGAAAAGTAGTTTTTTAAGGACTTTTGAAAATAAACATGATGATAGTAAATGGAAATATTTAAAAATTTCTTTAGCAAATTTTAAAAATAAAAAAGAAGGGACGATGAAAACAGAT
>NZ_JBATVM010000143.1:0-10563 GCF_049671765.1 Psychrilyobacter sp. | reverse complement strand
AGCTTATTATTATTATAGTGGAGATGAAGCGCATGGAGGAGGATGGTATCCCGCTGTAGGAGGGTATCTAAAGGAAGACCCAAAAGCAGGTGTAGGGGTTTGGTTTTATGGGGGAATGATCCATGATGATTATGCCAGAACAAAATTTAAAAATACTGTAATTCATTATTACAAAGAATTGTTAAAAGATTATATTCCTTGGGAGTTCAATTTAGACATGACCGTTAATGGATATCATGATAAAAAAAATTATGAGGAAGCTTTAAAAGACAAGGATCTTGATAGTGTTAGTAGTCTAGATGTATCTATTTATATGTCTAGTAAGATATTAGAAGAATACAATATTGAAGAGTACCAAGAGGTATTTTTGAAGGTAGCAAAGGGAGTATACAGGCTAAATTCATATTTAGAAGATAGTTCATATATTAGATTTTGGTTAATAGATGCTTCTAAGGAAGAAATTAATGAATATTCATTAAACTATTTATTAAAAAAATATGGGAAGATTAAAAAATATAGTCCTTATGTCAGAACAAGATTTTTAAATAATGATTTTTTTAAGATTAAAAACTACAAGCAAATGAAAGAATATATAGAAAAAAGAGACAAAAATTTTAACCTAATTTGAAATTAGTTTAAATCAGAATAAATAAAATATAATTAGGAGGAGTAAATGATTACTAATGAAGATAGAAAAATAAATTTATTATTAGCTGATTTTGCATACTTTGATCTTGATAAAAACTCTATTCTTTGATTTATTTTACATTAATTTTTAGAATTTATACAAAACTTGCAATAAACCATAAAAATAGTATGTTTTTATTATAGTACATAAAATAAAACCATTATAAACCTTTTAAAATAAGATTTATAATGGTTTTATTTATTATTTCCTATGAATAATCAAGGGAGTTTTTTGTTTTTATTAATTTTGAAAATAAAAATAACTTTATAGCTCTTATTTAAAAAAATAAAAATAAGAAATTACAATACTATAAAGTAATATAAATATTTTTAATATTGTTGATTTACTTCTTCTTAATTTATTTATATGTTTAGCTAAAAAAATAAGAAATTTAATTTTTTTCATTTCAAACGAAACTTTGTCTAATGATTTAATAATTTGTTTTTCATATTGTTCTTGAGTTTTCATTCTAATTAACACCCACTTTTAATTTTTAAAATACAAAAAAGAAAAACCCTTAAAAGTATTGCTAACATAATAACATATTTAATTGTTGTTGAAAAGAAAATTTATAGTTTGAAATAATTTGATTTAGAATTAAGAAACTCTAAGAATATAATGTGAAGATAATAAAAAATGTGATACTATTATCATAATAATTAGGAACTAATATATATATATTCGAAAAAAAAGGACTTTTATTACAAAAAACGTTTGGAATTCGACGTGAAATGTGCTATTATCAAAATGTGAAATATTTTTTAATAATCGCGATTAAAAATTCTTAATATGTGAATTTTTTATAAAAACAGATTAAAAATAACTTATAATTAAAATTAAAATAAGTAAGGAATCAAATAAAGGTATTTTTTAATAATAAATTTGGAGGTAAATCATGTTTGAAATAATGAAAAAAGAGTATTTGTCAGAAAATATTGTACTTATGGATATTAAAGCTCCTAAATTAGCTAAAAAGGCTATGCCAGGAGAATTTTTAATAGTAAAGGTAGATGAATTTGGTGAAAGAATTCCTTTAACTGTATGTGATTATGATAGAAAAAATGAAACTATAACTATAATCTATCAAATTGTTGGTAAGAGTACTGAAGATATGGCAGCTCTTGAAGTGGGGGATCATTTTCAAGATGTAGTTGGACCTTTAGGACAAATGAGTGAATTTGTTCATGAAGATATTGAAGAATTAAAAAAACAAAAGATCATTTTTATAGCTGGAGGGGTTGGAACAGCACCAGTACACCCACAGGTTAAATGGTTTTCAGAGCAAGGAATAGAAGTAGACGTTATAATTGGAGCTAGAAATAAAGACTATGTTATTTTAGAAGATGAATTTAGAGCTTTAACACCAAATGTATATGTCTGTACAGACGATGGTTCTCAAGGACTTCATGGTAAAGTAACTGATATGCTTTCTAAATTAGTAGATGAAGGGAAACAATATGATCATGTAGTAGCAATCGGACCTATGATCATGATGAAGTTTGTAGCTTTATTAACTAAAAAATTAAATATACCAACTACAGTAAGTTTAAATCCATTAATGGTAGACGGTACAGGAATGTGTGGAGCTTGTAGAGTTGTTATAGATGGAGAAGTAAAATTCGCCTGTGTAGACGGTCCTGAATTTGACGGTCATAAAGTAGACTATGATGAAGCACAAAATAGACTTAGAATGAAAAAAGAAAATAAATTAGAGCATGGAGAAAATAAAAATTGTCCTATCGACCATGACGAAGTAACAGATCCAAAGAAAAGAGCTAAGCCAAGAATGTTAGAGGCAGTAGGTAGAAGTAAATGTTTTGATGAAGTTAATTTAGGACTTACTTTAGATGAAGCAGTAAGAGAAGCTAAGAGATGTTTAGAGTGTAAAAACCCTAGATGTGTGTCATCATGTCCTGTAGGAATTGATATTCCAGGATTTATTAAAGAATTAAAAAATATAGAAGTTGGGAAATCAGCTGAAGTTTTAGCTAAGTATACAAAATTAGCATCTGTATGTGGAAGAGTATGTCCTCAAGAGAAGCAGTGTGAAGGATCTTGTGTAGTTGGTATAAAAAGTGAACCAGTAGCAATCGGATTATTAGAAAGATTTGTAGGGGATTGGAGCTTAAAAAATCTAGAAGTAACTTCTACACCTAAAAATGGGAAGAAAGTAGGAGTAATAGGAAGTGGACCTGCAGGATTAGCAGCAGCAGCAGAATTAGCTACTTTAGGATATGAAATAGATGTATTTGAATCATTACATAAATTAGGTGGAGTATTAACATATGGTATTCCAGGATTTAGATTACCAAAAGACGTTGTAAATGGCGAAATTGGAAGAATCGAAAAATTAGGAGTAAATTTTCATACAAATGTAGTAGTAGGGAAAACAACTACTGTAGATGAATTATTAGAAGAAGGGTACGATGCTGTATTTATTGGAAGTGGAGCAGGGTTACCTAGATTCATGGGTATTCCAGGGGAAAATTCATTAGGAGTTTTATCAGCTAACGAATTTTTAACTAGAGTAAACTTAATGGGTGGAAATAAGGAAGGTTACCATACTCCTACAACTATCGGTAAAAAAGTAGCAGTAGTAGGAGCAGGAAACGTATCTATGGATGCTGCTAGAGTTGCTAAGAGATTAGGAGCAGATTCTCGTATCGTTTATAGAAGAAGTGAAGATGAAATTCCTGCTAGACATGAAGAAGTAGAACATGCAATGGAAGAGGGAATTGAATTCAACTTATTAACTAATCCTATTGCTATAATAGCGGATGAAACTGGTCAAGTAACAGGATTAAAATGCATTAAGATGGAATTAGGGGAAGCTGATGATAGTGGAAGAAGAAGACCACAAGCAATAGAAGGGTCTGAATTTGTTATAGAAGCTGACACAGTTATCATGTCAATTGGAACTATGCCAAATGATCTAGTAACAGGAACAACTAAAGATCTTGAATTAACAAGATGGAATACAATCCAAACTATGGAAAATAAAGAAACAGCAACATCTAGAGAAGGGGTTTTCGCTGGAGGAGACATCGTAACAGGTGCTGCTACAGTAATCTTAGCTATGGGAGCAGGAAAAGATGCAGCCCATGAAATAGATGAATATATTAAAGGAAAAAATTAATTTTTTAGAATAAATTATAGTACAAAAAAGAAGTCAGTTTGTATAAACTGGCTTCTTTTGTATAAGTTATTAAAAATTAGGAGGCAGGATATGGATCTAAGAAAATTTTTATATAAAGGTGATGATTTAGGAGTTACTTTTAAAGAAGATGGAACCACAAAAATAAAAGTTTGGGCTCCTAACATAAAAAATATTCTTTTAAATTTATATTCTAAACATGATTCACAGAGACTTATTTTTTCTAAAAATATGACTAAATTAGAGGATGATGTCTGGAGTATTATTTTAAAAGAGAGGGAAACTGGTTATTTGAATTTGGATAAGTTTTTTTATGATTTTAAAGTTAAGCATATGGATGGAACTGAAAAATATGCTTTGGATCCCTATGCTAAATCTATGGCAAGTTTTGTACCAAATGAAGATATAAATAATATAGGAAGAGGAGCTATAGTGTCTCTAGACTCGGAGGAAGCCGGAATTAAGCCAAGGAGTATTGGTATGTCTAATTTAGGCTCTTCGACAGACATGGTAGCCTATGAGATTCATATAAGGGATTTCACCATAGGCATAGATATAAAAGATGCAGGAACTTTCAAGGCTTTTTATGAATATGATGAAGGAATAGAACACCTAAAAAAATTAGGAATTACCCATGTTCAATTTTTACCTATACAAAATTATTTTACTGTAGATGAAGGAAATAAAGGATATAATGAATTAGGTTCGTCATATAATTGGGGATACGATCCGCATAATTATTTTACACCTGAGGGGTGGTTGGCGGCAGATGAAGAAAACCCATATGGTCGAATCAAAGAACTACGAAATTTGGTGAATAAACTCCATGAAAATGGAATTGGAGTTATTATGGATGTAGTTTATAATCATACTTATAATTGGGATATATTCGAAAATTTAACACCGGGATCTTATTACCGTATGTTTGGTGAGAGTATCTCTGGTGGAACAGGAGCAGGACCAACTCTAGAAAGTAGAAACCCCATGGTAAGAAAATTAATTATTGATTCACTAAAGTTTTTTATAGATGAATATGGGATAGATGGATTTAGATTTGATCTTATGGGATTTATGGATATAGATACTATGATAGAGATTAGAAAAGCTGTAGGAGATAATATAATATTACAAGGAGAAGCTTGGAATTTTACCGATCTTCCTATTAACGAAGCTCCTGTCAAAGGACATATAGCCAACTATCCTCATAATATAGATTTAGCAGTTTTCAATGATAGTACTAGAGATTCCTATTTAGGAAAGATTCATGAAAAAGGATTTATTCAAGGTAATTATGATTTTCCAATTACAGATGTTTGTAGAGCAGGAATTATAGGTAATATAATAGATTATTATAATAAATCAGTAAGTATAGACCTTTATCATAGGTTTGCTTATTCTCCAAATGAAACTTTGCAGTATCTTTCAATTCATGATGGTTTCACCCTTTGGGATAAGATTAATTTATCCTATGATGGAACTATGATAGAGAGAGCTCGTCTAGTGAAGTTTAGTTTAGGAATGCTCTTTACTTCCCAAGGGAAGGTAATCCTCCAAGGTGGGACAGAAATAGGCCTTACAAAGCCACTAGGAGCCATACATCAGCCGAAAGACCCTGAAGCAGATAGGGCTCATACATCAGAATTTATTAATTTCGATGATGATATTGGAAATATAACTCATTATCATGAAAATAGTTATTCTTCTTCTGATTTTGTAAATCAAATTAGATGGACAAGGAAAGATAATAGTTTATTTAAAGGAATAAATAATTATTGTGGTGGTTTAATAAAATTAAGACGGTGTGCCAATGCCTTTAGATATTCAACTTCAGAAAATATAAAAAAAGGGTTAAAATTTATATTGGTAGATGATTTTAATGCCTATAGAGTAATAGCCTACACTCTAGACAATACAATAGAATATAATTATGGGGCTGGTATAGAGAGAATTCCATATAATAAATTTTTAGTTGTACACAACGCTTCTTTTGAAACTTTAAATTTAAAAGATAATGAATTTTTAGCAAAGATGGAGGTCTTGGTCGATTCAGAAAAAGCTGGGATTATACCAATAAAAGATACAGATATAGTGGTAAAAGATGGTTCATTAAAAATTACGGCAAATACAACAGTAGTTTTAGGAATCAGGGGATAGAAATTAAAAAGGAGCTGTAATTACAGCTCCTTTTTAAATGTATATATTACTTAAAACTTTAAAAATTCATATAGAACTTTGTTTTTTTCTGATAATTATTTAAATCTCCATTAATATAAACAATACTTCCATCTTTAATACTATTGATTAGATCTTTGGTAAGATCTAGAGGAATAGCCGGACATCCCCAACTTCTACCCAATCTTCCATTTGTATTTATAAATGATTCTGTAGCATATTTTGCCCCATGAATAACTATATTTCTTTCTCTAGCATTGTCATTGATTCCTTTTTCTAATCCATCTAATCTCATAGAATATCCATTAGTCCCCATATAAGTATTGGAAGTTTTAAAAAAACCAACTGAACTTTGAAGAGAATCGATATTGTTTGAAAACTTTTTAGCGAATTCTCCACCTGTATTTTTTCCGTGGGAAACATAGGTATCGAAAATAATTTTTTCTTTTTTTAGATCAATAACAAACAGTCTTTTTTTATTGGCTGATTTTGTGTAGTCAATAATTGTTATAACTTCTTTATTTTTTATATTAATCTCTGATAACCCTTCAAGGGCTCTATTCAAAACCTTCTTATCTAAACTTGGTATATTTAAGTTTTTATAAAGATTCTTCTCAATAAGAGTACTAAAACTTAGAGTGTAAATCATAAAAATAGATATAAATAATATTAATTTTTTCATCTTACCTCCCATTGTTTAATTAAATCATATGTTGAGTAATTATATCACAAAAATAACATAAATGATAGAAATTGGGGTTTGTTAACTTTCATTTTCATGTTATACTGGAAAAAATGAGATTTAGTAGGAGGAAAAAATGAGATTTAAAGAACTTTTTGAGGTAGGACAAACATTTGAAAATTATATAAAGACAGCTACTGAAAATGAAACTGAAAGAATTCCTAAAAATTATTCTAGAATAAAGTTGTCAGAAGAACTAATTAAAGAGATTAAAGAGATTCAAGGGAAAGTTTATATCTTGGCTAGTGGCGAAATGTGGTGTCCAGATTGTCAACTTAATATAACGGTGGCTAAAAAATTAACTGAAATTAACGATAATATTAAACTTTCTATAATATCTATGGGAAGGGGTAGAAAATATTTGATGACTCTTCTAAATTTAGAAGAATTTAAAATTCCTACAATGGTAATTTTGGATAAAAATTTTAATCAGATAGGGTTGTTTTTAGAACAACCTAAAAGTGTAAAAAAATTAGAAAAAAATGCTGAAAATGAATTATCTTACCTTAAGGGAAATTATCTTACAGATACAGCGTTGGAATTAGTCCATTTAATAAAGGGGTAGATTAGCAAAAATAATTTATTTTTCTTTATTTTTTATGAATTGAAAGGGAGTTATGAAGTTATAGAAAATTTTAGATTAAAAAATAAATTTTTTTTTAGATATATGGTAAAATAAAACCTCAGAATATAATTATTTCTTGAAAAGCTTAATATAATATGTTATATTTAATTAAAGATAACAATTAACTTTTTTAAAAGATAGTTATGGAGGAGTGCAATATGATTTCATGGATTAAAAGATTTTTAAAGTTAAAAATAAAAATAAAAAAAATATAAATAGACTAAAAAAGTTAAAAGAGAGGGTTTTACCCTCTCATTTTTTGGTTAAATTAATATATTCTTATCTTTTTAGAATTATCTCTGTTTTTGAGTTTATTTTTAGATTTATTTCGATACTCCCTGAGCCTATGAGTTCTCTCTAGATATAACTTCACGTTGCTTTTACTCGCAAACTAAGATATATCTTTTAAAACTTCCCTTGGTAACTGCACATCTATCGATTATCTTAAAATTTGATTTTTCAACCATGTAATCTAAATCTTCAAAGGTTACAAGGATCATCTTTTTAGAGATTCGTCTGGCAGTATCTATTATATTTTGTTGTTGATCTCTGGTAATATGACTAAATAATCCGTAGGGGATGTCTACTATAGAGCTGTCATAACTTTCCTTTATTGTATGCATATCTTGGTGGGTAACTTTAGGATCAAGATTGAAAAACCCGAGGTTTCTTTTGGCGTTATTTGTATTTTTTTCACTGATTTCAGTCCCACAAATTTTATAGCCCATAGACAGTCCTTCTACAATGGTAGTTCCTACTCCACAACAAGGATCTATAATTTTTGTATTTTTATTTCCACTGGCTGCTATATTTACTATACTTTTGGCTACTCTTACACTGAGAGAATTAGAATAACTACAAGGTTTTTTTTCATGGGTAATCCATAGATTATCATTTTTTTCATGGATACCAAAAAACCATTTTTCGTCGTATTTACCTAAGGCTAAAATTAAGTTAGGAGATTTAATATCAGGAACTCCAATAATTCTATCTCCAATTGCACTTAAATATTTAAAACGTTCATTATAAGGTACGTCTGCTTTTAAGGCTTTTATAAACTCTAATTTAAATTTTTCTAGTGTTATTATATCTTTTTCTAATTTTTTTAAAATGTCTTCAAATTTTTGTTCTTCATGTAAAATTTCTAATCTACTTTTAATAAAGGTACTATATGAGGGGTTGAAATCTATATTAGATATTAAAATTTTATCCTTTGGCTCGGTATTAAAAATAGATCTCATCTCTAACATGCAAAGTTCTTCTTCAAATGTAGGATAGTTAATTATATATATAAATTTTTTTTGTTCTTTCATTTTGTTCAACTCCATTTAGGTATAATGTCCTATTGCTTTTTATTTGTACAGTATTATATCATAGATATAAAAAAAGAGCTTTTAATAAAAAAGCTCTAATCTACAAAATTTATCTTATTTAAATTTTAAATCTAACTCTCTTTTACCACTGTTCCCAACTTCAGCTTTTAATTTTTTTATAAACATTCCCATCTCATCGGCACTTCCAGCTATTCTATTAAAAATAGCAAGATATTCAGTCAAAATAGGATTATCTGTATCGTATGGATATCTGATAATATGATCTATCTCACTCCAAGCTTCTTCAAATACTGTTCTAGCTTGAATCTCTATAAAGGTTTCTTTAGTTTTGGAGATATGGGCTCCAATAAGGTAATGTACAGACCTATAACCATATTCTCTTATGATAACCTCACAGTCGATATCTTTTAATTCATCTTCTAAATTTTGCATGTTGTAGTCACCACGTCTTACATTTAGTTGAGGGATCTCTTTGGTTTCCCAAATATCTGTGATATTTTTATGCAAATTCATCCAGTCATCTTTGAATAAATGCAGAATTCTTATACCAATTAGATCAGTAACAATTTTTATATAGTTTGTTACATTGATATTTAGAGTTTTATATTTTATTCCTTTTCTAATAATTTTTTCAATTAGATGGCTAGGCTCTTTAACCCTTCTTCTTACAGAATGAACAAGTGGTACATCTATTAACTTAGATACTATATGCTCAGCTTCTTTTTCTAATAGAGGTACTATTTTACAATAATCAGCGTAGATTTCACTTAAATTATCCCACTCTAACCCTGTAGAGATAAAATATTCATCTGAAATGTCAAAGGTTTTAAAAAATTCTTCTTTATTTAACTTATGTATTTTCACTTTTTTCATTATTTTTTCACTCCATAATAATATTTTTTTAATTTTATTTTAAGTTAACTAACCTTTGTTTTATATGGGTTAAAGTCGAATAAGACGTCAACTTACAATCAAAGTATAGCATAAAAAAAAAAAAGGGGTGCATTTTTCTAGATTTTGTAGTATAATCTTTTTGGAAGTAGATAGGTAACTGGTGTGCCTACCGGTCTTCAAAACCGTGTTTTGGCGTTTAGTCGTCATGGGTGGGTTCGATTCCCACATATTTCCGCCAATATAAATGTTAAACATCCTAAGGGGTGTTTTTTTTTATAAAAAAATAGAACTTTCTCTTTCTGATTCTCCTTCTTTAATAAAGAAGGAGAAAGCGAGAGCTAAAGGTGTATCTAGCTATATCCTCTGTCTTTACGAAAGAAAGAGGAAAACAAGGAGAAAGTTCTAAAAGAAGCAGAAGACTTACACGAAGACATTCGTATATTGATAGATGAAAAGAAAGTTATCCTCTTAGTACCTTTGTTGCTATCTTACCCTACCAGTGCTTAATTCCGATCTAGAGGGGATTGTCTAATTATTCCCAACCCTCGTAATCTCTGCTTGAATAGAATAGTTTATTGTCTGAGATCTCATCATTAAAAATATTCTTATTTTTGTAGGTAAAACAGTATGTATTGTTGTAATCGGATCTATTTCCAAATATTATTAAATATATGAAAATTAGCATTGATATATACATAATTATTTAAAATTGCTTTCATAAAAAGAAAGAGGTATCATTAGTGAGGAAGGAAACTAATCATATAGAAAATTATAAGAAGATAGTGTACGTAGTTTGAAGTATAGCTATGAGACATGCTTTTTAGAGGGATATATATAAGAATTATACAGGAGCTTTTAAGATAATCCAGTGTGAAATCCAAAGAAAGCTACACACACGTGAGCAAAACAACGATAAATAATGTAAAAGTCCAGTAGAGGATATGGAGATATAGG
>NZ_JBATVM010000142.1:0-3081 GCF_049671765.1 Psychrilyobacter sp. | reverse complement strand
AACTGCTAAAGCTATGGACACTGAGGCGGAATTTGAAGTAATCAGTATAAGAATATTTATTGATGAGATCCCAACACTTCATATAGATAAACTAAACAATAAATTTGTAGTAGATGGAATTAATTATTTAGAAGATGATGATTTTTTATAAAAAAAAGCAAGAAGCTCTAGAATAGTCCAAACTAGAGGTTCTTGCAGAGTGCTATAAATGAATATAACACCAAAACTTTTTAGAAGACCCTCAAATACGAGAATGAGGGTAGACTTTGAAGGTTGTAATAGTAATCCCTAATATTAATTACTATTACAATGTTATTATAACTACAATAAAGTAAGAAAGTCAAATAAAAAATAAGAAGTCCTCATACAGTCAACGAGAACTCCTTATTTAGGAGATGAATAACTATTGAGCATTGAAGTTATTACAATATTATTATAACTACAATAGAGTAAAAAAGTCAAATTAAAATTAAATAAAAGTAACTTAAAAAGTGGAGGGGAAAATGAAAGAAAAAAATGAAATATCTAAAGAAGATCAAGTAGAAAAACAAGAAGAGATAAAAAAAGTTAAAAAAAAGAGTGAAATAGAAATAAAAAATGAAATCATAATAATTACTTTGGGAGATCCTATCAGTTTTAATGATCAAAAAATAGAGAAATTAGAATTAGATTTTAATTCCCTTACTGGAGTAGATATCTGTGATGCTGAAAGTGATGCATTAGGAAGGTTCTATACTCCTTTACCAGATACAAACTATTCAACTGCATATCAAGCAGCTATTGCAGCTAAAGCTTCAGGAATACCATTTGAAGCAATATTAGAGCTAAAATCTAAAGATTTTAAAACGGTGACAGAATGTACCAAGGGTTTCTTACTAGGATAGATCTCAACTCAAAAAAAAAGATTAAGGATTTAAGAGAGTCTATCCTAATGGCAGGAAAACTAACAAAAAGTGGGGCGGATTTTTTCTATAAAATGCGATTAAATGAATTGGTTAATTGGTTGGAGGCGATACCTAGTGAGTAATAGAGATTTTATATTAAAAATTGGAGGAAAGCTAGATCCCTCCTTAACCAAAAGTTTTAATCAAAGTTCAAAAGAAGTAAAAAAACTTAGCGATCATATGAAAAAAGTTAAAGATATAAATTTTGCTAAAAATTCTGAAGAGGTTAGAAAATTAAGTAGTGAATTGAAAACTCTTAAAACTACAAGTCGTGAGATCTCAAAGTTAGAAGAGAAGAGTAAAAAACTAGAAATTCAATTCACTAACGGTAGAAAAACTTATTCAGAACAGCAAAGATCTTTATTTGAGCTAACTAAGAAAACAAAAGATTTGAAGAATGCTTTGGAGAAAACATCTCAACCTACTAAGAAAATGGTTAATGAATTCCAAAAAGCTAAATTAGCTGAAGATAAATTAAGAGCCAGTACAGAAAAAGAAAGAAAATCTTTAACCGATATGATGCGTAAAATGAAATCAGTTAAACAGGAATCAAATAAATACGGTAAAAGTCAAGAAGAACTATCTAAACAAATAAGCCAGGTCTCAAAGAGACAAAATACCTTAGCTAGAAGTAATGAGATGACTAAAAGATATAAGGAGCAAATCCGGTTATCTAAAGAGATGAAAAAAGCCTTACACCAGGAGAACCAGGAAAGATTTAAAAAATTTAAAAAATTTAGAGATTCTAATAAAGAAAAAGGAAGAAATTCTCTTTATAGAGGAGTTGGACAAGCAGTAGCTCTAGGTGTAGGAGTTAAATTTGCAATAGATGATGAGTCAGCCTTTGCAGATGTAAAGAAAACTACAGGATTACAAGGAAAAGAAGCTCTTAAATTTAAAAGAGATATTCTAAGTGCTACTAAGGAGTTACCTCTATTCAATAATCAAATTTATGATATTGCAGCAGCAGCAGGTCAAGCCGGTATAAAGATGAATGAGCTAACAAAATTTACTAAAGATACTGCAATGGTATCAGTAGCCTTTGATATGGATACAGGTCAAGCAGGCGATATGTTAGCTACTTGGAGGCAATCATTTAAAATGACTCAAGGTGAAGTAGTTGAACTAGCTGATAAAATGAACTATTTAGGAGCTAAGATAAAAGCTTCTCCTGCACAGATTGCTGAACTAACCACAAGAATCGGAAGTTTAGGTAAGATAGCTAATTTTTCTGAAGCAGAAACAGCAGCACTAGGAGGAACTTTAGTAGCATTAGGAGTGTCAGATACTGGAAGAGCAGCTACAGGATTACAAAAAGTATTTACTACTTTAAGCGCAGGGGCTTCAGCTAGTGGAGATAAACTAAAAGCTTTACAAAAGTTAGGATTAGATCCAGTAGATCTAAGTATGGAATTACAAGATAACGCTACCGGAACCATGTTTAAAGTATTTCAACAGATAAAAGAACTAGATAAATCTGAACAACTAGCAGTAACTAAGCAGCTATTTGGTGAAGAAGCACTAACTACAGTTCCACTTTTAACAGATAATTTAAAATTTTTAGGAGAGAACTTAAAATTAGTTAAAGACAAATCAGGCTATTCTGGTAGTTCAATGTCAGAGCTAAAAAATAAGATGGACACAACTGCCAGTTCAATGAAAGTAGCTATTAGGTCTAGTAGACAATTAGTTATGTCATTTACTAGTTTAATGTTACCTGCTATTAAAAGTACTACAACCGGTATAACTTCTTTAACTGATGGGATTAATTCCTTTACAGAAAATCATCCAGGAATGTCTAAAGCAGTAGCTTATGGTATTACAGGATTAGTAGGATTAAGATTAGCTTCAGGTGGAGCCAGATTAGGACTAGAGCAAGTATTTAAAATGAAAGATGACTATAAGGCATTTATGTCTGCAGGTAAAAAAATAAAAGAATGGAAACAATGGGGTCCAGTTATTTCAGGAAGTAAATCTAAATTTAAATCACTATTTACTGGAATTAAAATCCATGGTGGAACTGCTTTTAATTTCTTAACTACTAATAGTAAGAAATCCTTTGAAGCTTTAAAAGCAGGTGCTTCTATTGCAGGTACAGGTTTTAAAACTTTAGGAAATGGGATGTTATCTTTGGGTA
>NZ_JBATVM010000141.1:0-23187 GCF_049671765.1 Psychrilyobacter sp. | reverse complement strand
CATCATAACTAGAACGATAAGGTATTGTTTCTGCAAATATTGTTTTTGTCGTGGCAGTGGATGAAATTAGTAAACCTAGTGTTAGTCCCATAAATATTTTGCTAATATTTTTAGTTTGTCTATACATTATTATGTCTCCTTTTGTTAATATTTTTTTCTGTTAAAAAATAAATCATCTATTTTTGTAGCTATATAAAAACCGCCTTTTGTATTCTCTGGAGAAAACCATTTATTTTTACTTTTTTCTAATTTAGAGGTATTTCCTTTGTATTCAAAAGCTGTAGATTCTATATTATTTTTTCTAAGTCTTTTCACCATACTATAATTCCATTTTGCTTGAGAGTTAAAATCTCTGTCAGAAAAATGAAAAATTAAAGGCTCTGTTATATATGATTCTGAATTATACCCTCCTATTTGTTTAATATATTTAGAAACAAGCATATCGTGAGTAATTCCATTTTTATTATTATATGAATAGGTTGCACAGGATAATTCTCTTACATAGTTATTAAATACACTATACATTTCATCGTATTCATTTTTTATAACATTTTCTACGTTTTCAGAACTCAAACCATAAACTTCTAAGGTAGCATTTTTAGAATTTATATCTATATCTTTTATTTTCTCACTTGGAAATCCAAAAATAAAATCTTTATTTAATTTCCCAGATATTCCTTTTGCTTCACTAGTCCAATTTCCATCTCCAGATATAAATGCCTTTATTGTTTTATTCATGGGACCAAAAGTTTGAAGTTGAGAATCCCTATCGGCAATATATCCAGACCAAATAGAAGCGGCTTTTATCTTATTTTTAGTTGTATTTTCTCCCATTATTCCGAGGACAGTCAGAGCAACATCTCCTCCTTGCCCTTCCCCTATTAAACATAATTCGTTTAAATTTATCTTTAAATTTTTAGAGGAACTGCTTTGATATTTTTTAAATTTATTTTTCTTAGAAGATGATATTTCTATATTATTTAAAGAATCAATTCCTTCTATTAAATTTACAACATCAATAGCATAAAATGTTGGAATTAAATAACTTTCATTGTCGTAGGCATATAAATATTCCAAGCCTTCTGCAATTTCTCCATTTATACTTCCATGACCTCTATATCCTGGGATTACTACTACATAACCGAGAGACCTATATTCTTTTGCTAGATTACCAGTAAGAGATTTGTCATTATCGCCAAAATTCCAGAGTGGAGCGTTTCCTACTCCAACTCTTCCATGGGTAATTATTATAACTGGATATCCACTTTTGGGCATTTTTGTCTCTGGAATTTGAATTTTTGCAAAAACCTTAATACTGTCTGAAAGATAAGATGTATAGATTGTCTTATTATCTTCAACTTTAGTTTTTTCTAAGAGCATAGTTGAAAAATATTCTCTTTTTTTTAGATAAGAAATTGTCAAATTCTCTAAACTATTTATTTTGACTTCATTGGCATAAATATTACCAAAAATAAGAAATTCAAAAAATAAATAAATTATTAAAACTATTTTTTTCCCCATGACTTCTTCTCCTTTATATATGTTTCGCAAAATTATATATATATAGATTTTGATTTGTTTGATCTTCTGCTTTCCAATATTCTTTATTCCAAAATTTAAATTTGTCAAACTCTCCATGACATTGAGGTGCTTTTGTATGATCATTATAAAGTCCAAATTTTACAAGAGTAACTCTTTTTCTAATATTTGCAGGGAAAATTTGATCTGCAGCAATTATCATATTCCACCATATTCCACTAGTTCTGTCTAAAAATGAATTTACATTTTCATACGTTTGATCTAAGTAAATTAGAAGGCTTCCTCTAGGAATAAAATCCTGACCAATATTTTCGGTTACTTCTCTTTTTGGATTTAAACTCAAATTATAAAATTTTGATTTTTTATTGGATTCTAAATAGGGAGATATTGTATATTTTATATCTTTTAAGCTACATGCTCCACCCATGTATACAATTTCTTCAAAATTTATATCTTGAAATTTTGAAATAATATTGTTTGCAACCATGGTTCCCATACTATGAGCTATTAATACAACTTTTCCATATTTCTTATCATTATAATTACTAGATCTCTTTTCAATCTCTTTATATTTTCTTAAAAAATATGATAATGCTGTTTCATTTTCTTTAGTCATATTATATTTTTTTAAATTATATAGATTTGGAGAGCTTTCCATATTTATATTTTTTTTTAGAAGAAGATCGACTCTCTTGAGCATAGAATGATAAGGACCTTTACCAATAGTATCTACAAAAGCACCACCAATTATCTTTACGGGATTTGCCATAGACCAATTATCTTCTATTGATTTTAATGTGTTTTTTTCTTCTATTTGACTACTAGAAACATTGAAATTATCACCTACAGAATCTAAAGTTTTAGAATATAATTTCTCATTTGATTTTTTTTTAAGCTTCATAACTAAATTATATGTATTTTTAGGTATTTTGGTGACGCCCCTTAATATATCTTTTAATATTATTAATGGTGATAGCGAATAATATAATATATTTTTTTTATTTGAAACTTGTTTTGAATGACTCACATGATCTAAATAATTATCTATAAAACTAGAGTTCCAAGATACAAATATAGGATATTTTCCATTTTTTAACATATCTTCTAGATTGTTATTTAATATATTCACAGATCTATCAATAGAGTTATTGTAGTCATTTAATCCTCCATGAATAAATATCATAAGTTTTAAATTTTTATGATATTTCTTATGTTTATAGTAGTTATTTAATATGTTATCTATATATCGTTCCTCATTTTTTATGATATCTTTGTCTATAGGTGATATTAAATTGCCATTACTATCAATATATATTTGAAAAAGAGAAATCTGATTAAAATTATTGTTACCTTTAACCTTCACCCCAGTATTTTTACATCCACTTAAAAGTAATAAAGACAAGAAAGTTATTACATATAATATTTTTTTTGTATATCTATCTATTTTGACTTTCATCATAACTTTTCTCACTATCTCGTATTACCAGGGATTTTGTGGATAAAGCATCACCAAAAATATCATTTTGAAATTCATTTGTTGCCTTTTTAAAATCTAACCAGACTTTTAATCTTAAATTTTTAATATTACTAAATGAATTATTTGCTTCATCTTTTTCATAAGCTAAAGATATCATTTGTTTTAGTTCATCTAAACTATAAACTGAAAGCCCTTCTTTATTCATTCTATTTTGAACTTCATGATAGATAGATTTATTAAAAGATTCCGCTGTGACATTCTCATCATTGGTAATATATTTAAGAACCTCTATTTCTGAACTTGATTTTGTATCGTTTGATACATAGTTTAGGCATCCTTTTTCATAATCATAATTTCCAAATAGTAAGAAACATATTCTTTTAAAAAATTCAGACGAAACCCTACCATTAGAATGAGTTGAGAATGGGAAATACGTATATCCTGTTGTTAATGAGGCCTTATCATAATCATTTTTACCCTTATTAGAATTTTGAACTTTATCTTTCCTAAATAACTCTAATTTATTCTCTATTACATCATCTATTGATTGGATATTCATTGTTAGAAGTTCTTCTTCTGTTAATGCTGTATAATATTCTTTCGTATAGTCATAATCCCCTTGATTATTAGAACTCATACTTCCGTAGTTATACTTATTAAAAGCCCTTGCTTGAGCTGCAACATCTTGTGTAGCTAGATAATCAACTTCTAATATATTTATAACCATCATAAGATCGTTGGCTCTTTTGAAATATTCTTGAAACTCTATTCCATTTGTAAATCGATCTGGGGAATAATTTGTATAAGTTGTTGTGTTTAGTTCTTTTTCTTCTCCCAAATTCATTCCCCAATTACTTCCAAACTCATGTTCGTAAAGACCTTTTGTATAATCTTCCATCCCAATAAGATGTCTATCTTTATTGAAGGTTAGTTCATGTGTCCACATAGAATAACCATATATAGACCACATATTATCACCTAGATAAAACATATATTCATTAGGATTTATTTCAACTTCACTCGTATGGTTTGTTACCGCTCCCAGTGGTAGAAAAAATTGATTAATACCTGTTTGTCTTTGGTCATTAGGATTTATTGATCTCAATGTATCAAAATTTGGGTTTACTTTTCCAAGTGTTTGGTCTTCCTTACCAGTTACTCTAAACATTGTATTGTAATACTCTACAGAAAGATCGAAATATTTTTTTATTGTTGGACGATATCTTTTTACTTCTTCCTTTGTATTACAACCATAGATAGATAGGTCAGATATCATTAAGGTTCCTGCTGTCGATGCAAATGCTAAGGAGTTTCCTTTATATGCTAATGCTAGAGCTAAGTAGTCTCCTTTATCACTAGAGACGTTGTCTTTTAAATTATCCCAAGCTCTCCAGTTCACTCCAGCTAAAGGAACATCTAGATTTTTTTCATAAACTAATCCATTAAAATTTTCATTAAACCAATCAGCATAATCTTCCCTATGTTCTAGTTTATGGATTAGACTTTCTATATAGCTACCATAATCTACTCCTTTAAAGTAATGAAAATATGTCCCAATTTTACTAGCTTCTAAATTTTCTTTATTACAATTTTTAAACTTAGAAATTAAAAATGCTGGAGCTATCTGACTATCTGATTCAAATAATTTATTTTGATAAAAAATAATATCTGCTCCATTAAATTGACCGATATTAAACCCATACCATTTTTCAAAATATGTGTATGCAAATAAGTAGTAGTCCAAGTCACTCTTATTATTAATTATTGTTTTTGGATTAGACACAGAACTTAGTATAGTCAATGCCATATCCAATGTATCCCTTTTTAAGTGATTCCATTTATCGTCAAGTTGGTATAGATCTATATCCTCAACAATTTTTTCCCCGTTCTTAATATAACTTATCTTATCTTTTTCGATTCTTCTTCCGTCTAAAGATTCAAGAACGTTATCAAAACTGTACATATCTAATTTTGTTTTTAAAGCTTGTACTTCCATAGAATGAATATCTATTATCTTTAAATTATTTTCTGTTTGGATCCCATTCATTGAATAGACTGCGACTCCATTAGATAATTTTTCATAACTTACATTTCTAACTTCTATTGATTCATCACCATAAAAAAGTACAAGTCTATTGAAAGTATTTATATTGTCTACTGTCAAATATTTAGCGAGTCTATATCCTTTTTTATACTTTATAGTATTAAGAGGTTCTATGTTTAGTTTGTCCTTTAGATCTATCTTATTACCCTTTACAAGATTTGTACGACCATCATATTTGTTTAGAACTCTTATATTGTGATATGCTACTAACTTATTAGGATCAAAATTTGAATCAAAGAATATGTTATCAAGATCTGGAATTTTTAATCCTTTTTGACTTATTATCTTTTGAATCTGAGAGTATGTTACTCCCTTTACACTAATTTCTCCAAAATGAAGCTTTGTATTTACCAAGGCACCAATATTGTTTGATTTTTTACCTCCAACATCTTTTATCTCAAATGTTAAAGTCGATTTCCCTGAAATATCTACACTAAATGTTTCTGTTGGATTTATAGAATCGATTAATCTTCCCTCATAAATAACTAGACCATCAGCTTTAATATTTAATTTCATAGAAGTTTTATCAATTCTTGATAAATTTTTGTCAATACCAAAAGTTCCTGTCAATTTCCTATATCCTTTATTTGAGATATTATAAAACATAGTTGTATTTGATGATATTCCAAACCCATTTTTTATAATAGTATCTTTTTTATCTATTTCAATTTTCAGATCATTATTTCCAATTAGGGATCTATTCTTATTAGGAATATTGGTACTATATTCTAGATGTTTTGGTAATTCAGTAAGTAAATCATACCTTTTTATTTTGTTACTACTTCTTGTTCTATTTATATTGGTCGTATAATTTTCAGTGTATGCACTTAATCTATTTTCTATATCTTTTAGTGGTAGACCATTTCTATTATTGACATTTATTATCCTATTTTTACTAGCTATATTACCAAGAGAATCTACTACTGAATAATTTATAATATACGTACCTACTCTACTAGTATCAACACCGCTTGTATTTACTCTTACGTGGGATGTAAGGTATCCATCCTCTGCATCTATTGCTGTGACACCTTCCATATAATTAGGAGTTTCTCCTATACTTATATTTAGATTTTTCTTTATCGTTAGTACTGGAACTGTATTTATACTTATATTTCTTGTTATTGAACTCCCATTATTATCGTTTCTTCTCCCAATTTCATATTCAGTATTAGCAAAGGACGAAATCATTATTAGTGGAAATAATGTGAAAATTTTAAGTTTATTATAATTCATCTTTTTCCTCCTTTTTTTTTAGTATTTATTTTTTTTAAAAAACATATTATCTAAATTTATAGAAGTGTAGAATCCTTCTACAGTATCTTTAGGAGAAAACCATTTTTGTTTACTTTTTTTAAGTTCATGAGTATTCCCTGTATATTCAACAGCCATTACTTCTGTTCCATTTTTTTCGAGTTTTTCTTCTAATAAATAGTTCCATCCGTTCATTGAATAAAAATCTCTATCAGAAAATTGAAGAATTATTGGTTCTGTCAAATCTTTAGGAGAGTAAAAAGCACTTAAGTTCTTTAAATATTTAGCAACATTTCTATCATGTTCAATCTTTAACTTTCCATTACTGTCTCTTTTTAATTGAAACTTAGCATTTTCTAAATTTGTGACATAGCTATTAAAAACTTTATATGCTTCTGTATATTCATTAAAAATAACTTTTTCTACACTTTCATCTGTATAGTAATCTTGTTGCCAAGTCCATTGATCTGTTCCTATATCTATATTTTCTATCCAGTCACCTGGGAAAGGATATACAAAGTCCTTATTAATAGTTCCATTTTTACCTTTAGCCTCTCCATTCCAAGTCCCATCTCCTGAAATGAAAGCTTTTATTGTAGTATTCATAGGAGCATAAGTTTGAATTTGTTTATCAATATCTATAAATGTACCTGACCTTATAGAAACTGCATGTATATTGTTTTTAGTTGTACCTTCTCCTGCTATAGCAGCAACTTTTAGAGCGATATCTCCACCCTCAGAAAATCCAAGAAGATTTATTTTTTCTTTATTTATTTTTAGTCTATTTATTTTTAATCTGTTTATTCCATTTTCTGAATTTGGTAAAGTTATTTGATTTAAACTTTCAATTCCCTCTAGAAGATTAACCACATCGATAGCGTAGAATGAATTTATCAGATGTGATGCATTGTCATAAGCATAGAGGTATTCTATTCCATCAGCAGGTTTCTCGTTGATAGTTCCATGACCTCTATAGCCAGGGACAACAACTACATAGCCCATTTTTTTTAATTTATTAATTAATTGTCCTTCTAAATTTTCATTTACTTCATCAAAATTCCAATTTAAAGATTTTTCTTTTCCAACCCATCCATGAGTTAAAATTATTACGGGAAATCCTTTCTTTGGTACTTCTTCACTAGGAGTATTTATTTTTGCATATACTTTTTGATTATCAGAAAAGTAAGAAACATAAAAATTATTTCCTCTAGTCTTTTCATTGAATTCTGGCAAAAGTTGTGAACTATATTTTCTATCTTTTAATTCTGATATTGTTAATTTTTCTAAACTTTCGATCTTTACGTCTTGAGCGTAAAGTGATAATGTTGTAAATAATAGTAGTAAAATAGATATTTTTTTATTCATTCTTTCCTCCTTATTTATTTTGTATTTTGTAATATCTTTGCAAATATAAATTTATATTTACTGGTATTATCGACTTTTTTTAATTTTATTCATTGTTGGTCCCCCTCCATTAGTTTTTATATTCTCTCTTACTCCTCCTTCTTTTAGTTAGATTGTTTTCTCTAAATTAGAGCTACTTCTAAAAGAATATGTCATGAAATTAAATTTTCCAATTTATTTTTTAAAATATAAAAAAACTGAAATTTAATTTTAATTTTATTCTTTTTTTAGAATGGAATGAATTTTTCTAACAGAAACTGAAATTAAGAATTTTTTTAATTAGAATTGAAGTTTTTCTAAAAGAATTTTTTTTATATTGAGGACAAACTAAAGATCAATAAAATAAAAAAGATGATTTCTATAAAATAATAGAAAGCATCTTTTTAAATTTTATTTTATTCGATTTTCATAGTAAATTGAATTTTGTAGTAAAAAATGAAATTAGGAGTTGTTGATTAGAATTGAAGGAAATATATTAGAGAAAGCAATGAATAAAAGTTAATATTTTTTAATTGTCTTTCCCATTAGTTTTATGGTACTAAGAGCTAGGATCTTAGTTGGGTCTAAAAAATTACCTTTTACATTTAGCATTTCAAAGGCTACTGGAAGTTCTGTACAGCCTAATATAATATTATCTATTCCTAGATTAGAAAAATAATCTAGCACCTTATCTATAGGAACCTCATTTATATTATCCTTGCCTTCTTTTAAATTATAGATAAGCTGATTCACAATTTCTTGAAGATCTACAGGAGGAACTTCTATTTCTATTCCATATTTATTAAATATATTCTCATAGATGTGACCTCTGTAGGTTCCTTTTGTAGCCAAAAGACCAACTTTTTTGACACCATCCAATTCTTTAGCTACCTCTTCTATCATGTTTACAAAGGGTATTTTCACAGTACCATAGATTTTTTCATAAAAATAATGAGCAGTATTACACGGCATAACTATAAAACTAGCCCCCATAGCTTCTAATTTTAAAGCTGATTCTACCAAATACTTTTCAGGGTTTTCACCATTTCCTAAAATATATGCTGTCCTATCGGGAATACCAGTATAATTATCCACTAAGGTATGGACATGATCACTATCTTTTTTTGCATCGGTGTGTTTAACAATTTTATTTAATAGGTCGATTGTTGCTAGGGGTCCCATCCCACCCAAAACTCCTGCTATTTTCATTATTTTGACCTCCTCTTTCTATTTAGCTAATTATTTGATATAATTATACTAAAAATATACTAAATAATAAAAGACGTTAAAGCTATCGCATTGATATGATATAAATATAGATTGAAAATTTGTAGAAGGGAGAACTAATATGGATATTAGACAATTAAAATATTTTTTAGCTATTGCAGAGGCAAAGAATATAACTAAGGCAGCAAAAAAACTATATATTTCTCAACCTCCATTAAGTCAGCAACTAAAATTATTGGAGGAAGAATTAGGAGTAATTTTGTTAGAAAGAAGCACTCGGAAAATGAAACTAACAGAAGCTGGAAAACTCTTACAGCATCGAGCTAAGCAGATTATTGAACTTATGGAAACTTCTACTAAAGAGATTAAAAATTTAAATTTAGGAGTTAAGGGAATTCTTTCTATTGGATTTGTTTCCTCTGCAGGAGCTATGCTTCTACCAGAACAAATTCATAATTTTTATAAGGAATATCCTGAGATTATTTTTCAAATGAAAGAAGGGAATACATATAAGATATTAGATCTGTTAAACAATGGAATGATTGAGATAGGGATAGTAAGAACACCATTTAATACAGAAAATTTTAATCTTATATATATGCCTAAGGAACCTATGGTTGCAGTGGCTAGAGAGGATCTGTTTTTCCCTAGTTCTTTAAAATCTATATCTTTAGAAGAACTAAAGGATAAACCAATAATACTAGATAAAAGATTTGAAAATTTAATCACTTCTAGTTGTCATCAAGTGGGATTTCAGCCCAATATTATCTGTGAAGGAGAAGATAGTAAATCGATTCTTTTGTGGACATACACAGGGATGGGAATAGGAATAGTGCCTAAAAGTGCAGCTAAACTTATGCCTAATAAAAATTTGAGATCTATAATAATAGAGGAGAGTGAATTAGAAACTCAAACTGTTATTGTTTGGGTAAAAAATCGTCCTTTATCTGAAGTAGCAGAAACGTTTTTATTAAATTTTAAAGAATAATTAATATGATTCTGTATCTTTAAATATTTAAATTTACAGAAAAAATAAAAGATTATAAAAAAGAGGCTTAACTCCATTATTAGAATAAGCCTCTTTTGATTTTAGGGTATTATACTGCTGCGATTAAAGAAACTTCTACTAATAATTCTTCTCTAGCCATTTTTGCTTCTACACATGCTCTAGCAGGAGCAAAACCTTCATCTATCCAGTTATCCCAAACACTATTCATCTCTTGGAATAATGACATATCTTTAATATAGATTGTAGCAGATAAGATCTTTTCTTTATTTGATCCTACACTAGCTAATAATTCCTCTACTTTTTCAAGTGTTGTAATTGTTTGTTCCTTCATACCTTTACTAGAATCCTTAGCTACTTGACCACATAGATATACGGTATTGTTGTGTATTACTGCTCTACTCATTCTTTTATTAGTTTCATGTCTTTTGATTTTCATATTATTTATCCATCCTTTTATTTATTATTTATCTTTAATCGGAATTATCCACCTTAAAGTTTTTTCTGAATGTAACGTCGAGTTACTCTATTTACCAAAACTACAATTTGGATATCTACATATATCACAATCTTGGCAAAGGCCACCATGACCATATCTCATGATATCTTCCATACTTAATTTTTCTCCGCTAAGAACCCTAGGTAAAACTAAATCAAATACAGTTTTTTTACAGTACATGACACAACCAGGAAGTCCCATAATTGGTATTTTATTCAAATAAGATAGTAAAAACATAGATCCAGGGAGTACTGGTGATCCATAGCTTACCAACTCTCCTCCTAACTCAATTATAGAACTAGGTGTAAGGTCATCTGGATCTACAGACATACCACCCGTACATATTACCATATTTGCTCCATTATTTATATGGGTTTTAATGGCATCTTTTATCATTTCTTTTTCATCGGTTACAACAATTTGACCTATGACATTACAATTATATTCTGTTACTTTTTTTTCAACTACAGGTCCAAATTTATCTACTATTCTTTTATGGAATATCTCGCTTCCTGTAGTTACTATGCCAATATTCATCTTGTTAAATTCTTTTACATCTATTAATTTATCAGGAGTTATTTTTTTAGCTGATCTCATCTTATCTTTTTTTATAATAAGAGGGATTACCCTTGCACCAGCTATCTTATCCCCTTTTTTCACAGGAATATTCTCAGGAAGTGTAGCAAAAGACATTTGCCCTAACATGTTTAGTTCAAAAAGTTTTTCTTTATTTATTTTGAGTAGTCCATCAACTTTTGCATAAAATTCTATCTTGCCTTCTTTAATTTCTTCACTTAAATAGATATTTTCTCCACAGCCAATCTCACCTAAAATTAATGCAGCATCATTTTCATGGAGTTCATCCTCTCCAATTTCAAAGATATAGATATGTTCTTTTCCTAATTTTAGGAGTTTTTCTATATCTTCTTCTTTGATTATATGCCCCTTCTTAAAGGCTCTTCCCTTGAATGTTCCGGGGATTATTTCTGTTATATCGTGGGAAATAACATGGCCAACTGCATCTTTTGTATCTATCCTTTTCATGACTCAACTCCTATAAATTTATAGTTTTTACTTCTTTCATATGTTTACCTGTACCATTATTTTTTACTTTTAATATTTCTGCCATTATTCCTAGGGCAATTTCAGCAGGATCACCACTTGAGATATCTAAGCCTATGGGAGAATAAATATCTAAAAGATCATTTTTTTCTAATCCTTCTTTTATAAGATTCCTATAACTTTCGACTACTTTTTTTCGACTACCAATCATACCTATGTAAGCTGCCTTTCGTCCTACTGTGGATCTTAATGCACTTTTATCTCCAAGGTGTCCACGAGTTACTATAACCAAATAGGAGCTGTCATCTAATGGATAGTTTTCTAAGATTTCTCCGATATCTCCACAGAGAAGCTCGTCAGCTTGAGGAAATCTATTTTCAGTAACATATTCCTCTCTATCGTCTATTATTACAGTATACATTTTGAGGTATTTACCAAGTTTATAAAGATCTAATCCTAGATGTCCTCCTCCAGCTATAATCAGTTTTTTTCTCCTTTGAAAGACCTTTATATATCCTTTTACCTTTCCGCCACAGATCATATCTAATTTACCATCTGCTTTTAGTGAAAATTCAAATTCCCTATTTTCACCTATTTTCATAGCTTCTAAAGCAGAGTTAATTACTTGAAATTCTAAATTTCCTCCACCTATAGTACCTAATGTTGTTTTGTCGAAGAATACTCCCATGATATTACCAGATTTACCAGGGCTAGATCCATTTACACTTATAAGAGTTACTAAAGCTACTTTTTCACCAAGATCTATTCTTTTGGCTATTTCTTGCATAATTTTACTTTCCATACATCCCTCCTTATGCTATATAATGAATAATTAAAATTCATAAATCAGTTTTTTACTAAAAATATTAAGATTGATTGATTTGTTTAGGGTTATTATTTAACCAATAGTGGTTATAACACCACATGACAATGAAACTAATACAAGTGACTATAATTAAAAGTATATTAGCTGATTTATTATCTCCTTTTTCCACTGCATAATAGATAGCCATAGGGATAGTTTGAGTTTTACCGGGGATATTTCCCGCAATCATGAGAGTTGCTCCAAATTCTCCAAAAGATCTACCAAAAGAAAGAACTGCACCGGCTCCAATATTTTTTCTTATAAGGGGAAATATAACATATCTGCATAACTCTAATTTATTAGCTCCCATCTCAAATGCTGCTTCAATATGTTCTCGATTTATTTCTAAAAATCCTGCTTTAATACATTGATATGCCATAGGAAGAGAGACTAAAACACCGGCTATAACTCCCGCCTTCCAAGTAAAAATGATCTTTATTCCATAGGTAGATAAGAATTCGCCTAGAATTCCATTTTTCCCCAAAAGGACAAGAAGTACATATCCTAAAACTGAAGGAGGAAAAAATAGTGGGAAACTTATAAACCCTTCAATCAGTTTATCTCTTTTTCGTTTTCCCTTGTAGATAAAAATTGCGATTATAAAACTTAAAGTTACACTTATAAGAGTTGAGATAAAAGCTATCTTTAAAGATAACTTAGTTGCTTCTAATATCATCTATTTCACCTTAAATCCATATTTTTCAAAAGATTTTATATTTTTAATTAAATAATCGTTAAATTTTGTTCCTTGAACACTCCCGACTTTTATTCCTGCTCCATACACTATTGGAGAGTGTAAGGAATTATTGATAAAATAGATTTTTTTATCTTTTAGGAGGAGAGCATCAGTTTTATATACTATAGAGTAATCTACTTCACCTATTTTAACATAAAAAAGTGCTGATCTAACATCTTTGGTAAATAGAATTTTATCTTTAAAATCTTTCCATAGACCTAATCTAATCAATGTTTCTCGAGCATACCTTCCTGCTGGAACAAAATCAGGATCTCCCATAGCTAGTGGTTTCTTTGTATTTTTTAAAATGTCTTTTAGATTATTTATTTTATTGTTCCCTATGACTACTAAACTGTTTTCTAAGAGATACTTACTTTCAATAATTATTTTTTTTTCTGCAAGTTGATCTATATGTTTTTTAGAGGCTAGAAATATAAAATCTACTGGGGCTCCTTCTTCCATCTGTTTTCTCAGTGATCCAGAAGCACCTAGGTTTATCATGACCTCTATGCCTGTATCCTTTGTATAGTTTTCTGCAATTTCTTCTATTCCGTCAGTAAGACTAGCTGCTACACTTATAATAACACTTTCTTTTTTATCCTTGCTGCAACCCATTATAGATATCATTATTACTATAAATAGTATTTTTTTAATCATCTAAATCTTTCTCCTTAGATATAATACTGCTTCTAAAGCTGATCCACCAATATTTCTAGCTTTATCTGATATAGTGTGGCAGTTTTGCTGCTGATCTTTACGAGGGTCTACGTCTCCGATCTTAAATCCTTTTGGGACTTTATATCCATCCCTTATAAGTCCTCTTAAAACACCAGTGAGAGGAGATTTTATATTTGTATTATTTATAAGGGCTATTATCTCACCATTTTCCACAAGATCTCCAATATTTTTTATGTTTTTTATAGTTCCACCAACTTCACTATAGATAACCCTTTTTATTCCATAGCCATTTATAACTCCTGGGATACCAGTATTTTTTTTGGCTTCACCAGAAAAAATTAAACGTCCGAGATCATGACCTCTCATTGTTTCGATAACTATATCTACATCTTTTTCGGCACTAAAACCTGGACCTATACCGATAGTTATAGGAGCCATATTGATATTTGTACCTAAGTTTTTTTTAGCTAAGATAGCATCTATTACAGCTAGAGGTTTTAATTTTCTTATTGTATCACCACAAGGGTCTATTATTACAGCGATATTTCCAACATCTAATATTTTATTTACTTCATCTATATTGTGAGCTAAGAGAGCTTTACTTCCCTCTAGGATAACTTCTTTTTCATAGATAGCCTCTCCATAACAGACAGCTCTTCTTATAAAAGAGGGCTTTTCTGTCTCTAAAACTAAGACTTTAAACCCACTTCTATGAAGCTTTTGTATCACACCAGAAGCTATATCTCCTCCGCCTCTTACTATTATTAATTCAGACATTTTTAATTATTCCTCCTTCGATTTATAACTTTATCTAATATTTATTTATGATATTTAATTTTTAAATAACCTTAAAAAATAAACTCCTACTAAAATAATAGGAGTCTTCTTTTGGGATTTTAAAAAACTATAAAAAAATCATAATTTCATAGGATCTATAGGTCTTTTTTTATACCTAATCTCATAGTGTAGATGGGGACCAGTAACCCTTCCAGTTTTTCCAGATTTAGCGATAACTTTCCCCTTACTTATCCTCTGTCCTTTTTTTACTAAAATTCTGTTTAAGTGTGCAAACCTTGTTTCATAGTTATTTCCATTGTCTATGATAATGATTTTTCCATATCCATTCATCCAGCCTGCATAAGTGACTACACCACTATAAGGAGAATAAACAGGAGTATTCATAGAAGCTTTTAAATCTACTCCTGTATGGAGTATTCTTCGTCCTAAAACAGGATGGTCTCTGTATCCATAGGGACTATTTACTAACATGATCTTTAATGGCTGACCAAAGTTTTTTAGAGTAGAACTTTTAGAATTGTTTGTATATGTTGTTGTTGAGCTAGAACGGTAATTTAAATTGCCTTTGTTTATCATTTTTCCTAAGTATATTTTATTTCCCCGATAAAGAGTATTACTCTTTAAATGGTTTATTTTTTTTAAACGATCAACTTTTACATTATATTTTTTTGAAATACTATAAAGTGTATCCCTAGACGTAACTACATGATAGCTTCCTTTATAGTTTTTAGAGGGTTTAAGATATATCTTTTGACCAGAGTATAAGAAGTTACTATTTAAATTATTTATCACTTTTAATTTCGAGATTGAAACATCTCTTTTTTGGGAGATTGAATAAAGTGTATCTCCTTTTTTTACGGTATAATATTTATTGTTAGAACATGATATTAAGATAACCGAGGTTATTATTATAAAAAGTACCTTTTGTATTGGTCTCATAAATACTCCTAGGATCTAAGTTTTCTATTATATTTACATAAATAATAGTTATTAAAATTATACTCTATTTAACTTGTTTATGTAAACTATTGGAGGAAAGATTATTAATTTTTTAAGCACGAATAATAAAATTAATTAAAAGTTAAGGTTAAATTTACTTTTTTAAAAAATTTTTTGTAAATAATTGCTTTTTCTAAAGAAGTATTGTATAAATGGAATAGGTTCAAATAATGATTTTTTAAGGGGGCTTCAAAATGAATGAAATTCAAAAAAAAGGATTTGGAACAAAAGCGATCCATGGAGGAGCAGAAAAAAATCCATTTGGAACATTAACTACGCCGATATATCAAAGTTCAACATTTGTATTCGATACTGCAGAACAAGGGGGGAGAAGATTTGCTTTAGAAGAAGCGGGTTATATCTATTCGAGATTAGGAAATCCCACATCAACTGTTGTAGAGAAAAAGTTAGCTTTATTAGAAGGAGCAGAGGCTGCTTTAGCTACTAGTTCAGGAATGGGAGCTATCTCTTCTACTATGTGGACATTATTAGAATCTGGAGATCATATGTTGGCAGATAAAACTTTATACGGGTGTACGTATGCTTATTTTAGTCATGGATTAACGAAATTTGGTATAGATGTAGAATTTGTGGATACCTCTGATTTAGAAGCTGTAAAAAAAGCTATGAGGCCAAACACTAAAATAGTTTATTTAGAAACTCCAGCAAATCCAAATTTGAAGATTGTAGATATTAAGGCAGTTTGTGATATTGCACATGAAAATGAAGGAACTAGGGTAGTTGTTGATAATACATTTGCAACACCGTATCTTCAAAGACCTTTAGAATTTGGAGCTGATTTAGTAGTTCATTCAGCTACAAAATATTTAAATGGCCATGGGGATGTAGTGGCTGGATTTGTAGCAGGAGATTTAGAAACAGTAACCCAAATAAGATTAATAGGTGTAAAGGATATGACCGGTTCAGTATTAAGTCCTCAAGATGCTTTTCTTATGATTAGAGGGATGAAAACTCTAGAACTTAGAATGGAAAGACATTGTAGTAATGCATATAAAGTAGCAAAATTCTTGGATAAAAATTCCATGGTAGAAAAGGTATATTATCCAGGGCTTGGAACTCATGAGGGACATGAAATAGCAAAAAAACAAATGGATGGGTATGGTGGAATAATTGCTTTTGATGTAAAAGGTGGATTAGAAGCAGGAAAGAAATTATTAAATAGTTTAGAGTTGTGTACCCTAGCAGTAAGTTTAGGAGATACAGAAACTTTAATTCAACATCCAGCATCTATGACACATTCTCCTTATACAGAAGAAGAGAGAGCAGTAGCAGGAATAACTGAGGGATTAGTTAGAATATCTGTAGGATTAGAAGATGCAGAGGATATTATAGCTGATTTAGAGCAAGGATTAGCAAAATTATAAGGTATATATAAATAGTAGGGAGTAATCTCTACTATTTTTTTATGGAGAAAATAGTGTAAAGTGGTTTTAAATTATGGGGATAATTCATGAATTACTCGTACTATTTTGTAATAGATAATATATTTTAGTTTATATAAATTATAGGGAGGGAAAGAATGAAAAATTTATTTATATTGGCATTTATATTTGCTGTAGTAGTAATGTTTTGGTTAAAACCTAAAAAATATGGATATATAATACCTGCATATATACCATTAGGAGAAAGATTTGATATGGATTTTGATGGGATAGCTAAATTTTCAAAGAAAAATAAAGTTATAACAATAGTTAATCCAAATAATGGGCCCATAAGTAGGGATGAGAATAAATATTATTTTGATAGATTAGAAGGCAAAATAAAACAGATACAAAAAAATGGCGGGAAAGTAATAGGATATGTTTCTACGAGTTATGGCAATAGAGATGAAAAAAATGTGAAAAAAGATATAGAGATTTGGGAAAGTGAATGGGATATAGATGGTATATTTTTAGATGAAGGTATGGGAAGTTGTGGTGATAACTGTGAAAAATTAGTAAAAAAATATCAAGATTACTATAAATATATAGGAAATGAAATTATTGTGACCAATGCAGGATATATAGATGAAAACTATGAAAAGTTTTTAAAAGATGGAGTTATTATGATAATCTTTGAAAATACCTATGAAAAGTTTATATCTCCTAATAATTATCTGAATAATATAGATCTAAATAAGGGGAAAAAAGGAGTGTTACTCCATACAACACCTAAAGGTATAGAGAATAAAAAATTGAAAAAATTATATAAAAAATATGATTTGGACTATATATATTTAACTCCTAAAAATTGGGATACCATATCATTGAAAATTTTGGAGGATTTATAGTATACTATAAGAAATAGTGGAGGACGAAAATGAATGGAATAAAAAAAGGAGGTTAAATTATGAAACATAAATTAAATAAAAAAGCTGTAAGGATAATAATTTTAATATCAGTAATATTTTTGATGTTTAATGTGATAAACTCAAAACAATCAAAGGAAGTAAGAGTAAAGGATTATATGCCAAATAAACCTATGGTTAAGATCTTTGATGGTGGGTTTGAAGGAGCTGGAAGTGTAGAAATAATAGATAAGATACAGGGTGAATTTTACCAGAAAAAAATTATGGATACAGCTACTATGGGAGCAGCAGTTTATCGTGTAAATAAAGATGGCTATAGGTTGGTGTATAGACAAGGTGAAACAGAAAAATTAAAAGAAAATTATATAGATGAAAAATCAAATAATAATTTAATCTTACTGAGATCACCTATAAAAAAAGGTGTTTCTTGGATAAATGATGATAAATCTACATATAAGATCTTATCTGTAGATGAAAAAATAGAAATGATGGGAGAAGAGATAGAGGCAGTAAAATTAAGATATAGAAAGGACGAATCTGAATATCATATCTATTTTGCTCGTGGACTAGGGATAGTAGGAATAGAATCTGAAATGGGAAGTAGTAGACTGACAGAAGTAAAGTATGATGTGGAAGATTATCTTTCAAAGTGAAAGTTAAATGATGAACAATAGAGAATAAAGATAGAGATAATAGAATAAAAAAACTTAAAAACTAGTCACGAATTATACGAAAGAACTCAAATTAAAAAATTAAATTTGTTATTGAAATAATTTTATTTGATAGGGATAGTGTAACTTATGACAAAAAAAGTTTTGACTTTGATTTTTGATAATTAGTTAGGATAGTAATTTCAAAAAAATGGTGTAATATTTGTGATAAATAGGGATTTCTCAGATTGTTTAAGGCCAGTAAATATGATATACTATTATGAAAATAAATAATATAGGGTGAATAAAATTGAATGGATTAATTAATGTAGATAAACCCAAAGGATACACTTCCTTTGATGTAATTAGAAAATTGAAAAGAATATTAAATATGAAAAAAATAGGACATACTGGGACTTTAGATCCACTAGCAACAGGGGTACTTGTAATTTGTCTTGGAAGGGCTACTAAATTAGCTAATGTAATAGAAGCTAAGGAAAAAACATATATAGCTGACTTTGTTTTGGGATCAAAAACAGATACATACGATACTGAAGGGGAAGTTATAGACAGAAGTGATGTAAGAGTAACAGCTAAAGATGTAAAGGATATATTATCTAAATTTAGAGGGAGTATTAAACAAGTTCCTCCTATGTATTCTGCATTAAAAGTAAATGGAAAAAGACTCTATGAACTGGCTCGTGAAGGGGTAGTTATTGAAAGAAAAAGTAGAGATGTTGTAATATCAAAACTAGAGTTGATGGAATTTGATGAGGAAACACAGATAGGGAAGCTTTATTGTGAGGTATCTAAGGGAACTTATATCAGATCATTGATCTTTGATATGGGAGAGGAGCTCGCGACCTATGCACATATGAATGGACTCAGAAGAACTCAAGTAGGAGAATATCTTGTAGAAGAGGGATTTACCATTGAAAAGATGGAAGAAATGGGAGAAAATGGAGATCTATCTTTTGTAACTAGTGTAGAAGATAGCTTTGACTTTGAAAAAGTAGAGATAAAAGATGAAAAACAAATAAAATTGTTTTTAAATGGAAATACAGTGATATGCCAAAAACCAAATGACAGATATAGAATCTATGTAGATAAAGAGTTTGTTGGTTTAGGAGAAGTTATTGATGAGAGATTAAAAGGCTGGAAAGTATTTTAGATGAAACTTGTGAGGTGAAAGAATGAAATTAATAAAAGCAATGAGAGGAACTAGAGATATTTACGATGTAGAAGCTCTAAAATTTAACTTTATAGAAGATACGGCAAAAGAGTTATTGGAAAACTACGGTTTTGGTAGAATGATAACTCCTACATTTGAATCTACAGATCTATTCAAAAGAGGTATAGGAGAAGGAACAGACATCGTGGATAAGGAGATGTATACATTTTCTGACCGTGGAGATAGAAGTATCACTCTAAGACCAGAAGGAACAGCTCCAGTCGTAAGATCATATTTAGAAAATAAAACTTATGCGAAGGAAGATCTAACTAAATATTATTATATAAATAATATGTTTAGGTATGAGAGACCGCAGGCAGGAAGGTATAGAGAATTTTATCAAGTAGGTGTAGAAATACTAGGAAATGCATCACCTATGGCAGATGCAGAAGTAATATCGATGGGATATAGACTTATGGAAAAATTAGGTATAGAAGATCTAAAAGTTAACATAAACTCTGTAGGAGGAAATGAAACAAGAGCAAAATATAGAAATATACTGGTAAATTACCTTACTCCTAAAAAAGATGGTCTATGTGCGGATTGTCAGACTAGATATGAAGGTAATCCTCTTAGAGTTTTAGACTGTAAGAATAAAGGTTGTCAAGAATTGACAGTAGATGCACCAATGTTACCTGATAATTTAAATGTAGAAGAAAAGTTACACTATGAAACTGTAAAAGAATATTTAGATATGTTTGGTGTGGAATATGTAGAAAACCCAAGATTAGTTAGAGGATTAGACTACTACTCAAGTACAGTATTCGAAATCATAACTGAAAAATTAGGATCTCAAGGGACTGTCCTAGGTGGCGGAAGGTATGATAACTTAATCAAGCAATTAGGAGATAAGGAAGTTCCAGCAGTAGGATTTGGATCGGGCCTAGATAGACTTATGATGCTATTAGAAGATGATAAAGTGGTAAATACTCCTGATGTATATGTAAGTTGGACTGGAGAAGAAAACATAGACTATGCATTCTTAGTGGCTAATACATTAAGAGATAATGGTATAAAAGTTTATATTGAATATGCACCAAAATCTGCCAATGCTCATAGAAAAAAAGCATTTAAATTAGGAGCTAAAAGAGAGTTAATAATAGACGCAGAATCTAAAGAAAATAAAACTTTAGGACTGAAAGAATTAAGTAGCAGAGATGTAGAAGTAGTGAAGTTTAATGAGTTGTTAGAAAAAGTGAAGTAGAAAATCTTTCGACACAAATTTTAAGTGTAATTAAAACTTGATTTAGAATGTGAACTTCGTAAAGGAAACCAAAGTAATAATAAGAGTAAAAAAATAGAGAATCTAAAAAAATACGATGTCAAAAAGAAACCAAAGCTATATTTGGAAGGAAGTATTATGAACATATATGAACTAGGAAAAGAATTGAATAAAATGTATACTGAAGCCATAACAAAAGAAAAGACGTTGATGATAAGGTTATTTGGAATAAAATACTTTTCCGAAATAAATGAAGTGAAATCTAAAGGAGAATCTTTAGCTGAAATTATAAAAATTTCAGGATTGAAAGAAAGTTATCAAGCAGAAATTAATAAAGGTATTAAATTAGCGAAATATGTTAAATTAAAGTAAATAATGATATTATAAAAGAAATTTCTAAGGGTTTCGCCCTTAACTGAGATCATTTCAATTCACGAGTATCAAAATTAGATATAAGTGAATCTAATTTTAAATGTGATTGATGCAAGAAAAAGTAACCAAAAAGTGCCAAAAGATTTGACTCTTCCTTTTTATGGTTTCTCTTCGTAAGAGAAACCGAAGCTATAACCATTTTGTCTTAGTTTAGTAAGTCACAATTGTCATTGTAGGAAAAGTACTGCGGAAGTAGGACGACTATAAACTTCGTTTTAAACCAAGAAAAAAAGAATTTTATATCTGTGTTAATTAGATTTTTAATCCATAGAAATCTGTGTCAAAAATATGATTTTAAAGATCACTGTGAAATAGCAGTAAAGTATTTAATTCGTGCAAATTAGTGGCAAAAAAAGATTTTAAAGTTAGACATGAAATATGTGACAAAATAAATAAAAATATTTTATATAAATAGAGGTGTAAGAATGAATATGTACAGAACCCATAAATTGGGAGAATTAAGAGCAGAAAATATCGGTGAAGTAGTAACTTTATCTGGTTGGGTAGCAACTAAAAGAGACTTAGGAGGATTAACTTTTATAGATCTTAGAGATAGAGAAGGAGTTACTCAAATAGTAGTTCCTCAAGATGCTACAGAAGAGATGAAAGAAATAATATCTAAAGTTAGAAGTGAATATGTAATCAAAGTAACTGGAGAAGTAAAGGAAAGATTTTCTAAAAATGCTAGGATGGCTACTGGTGATGTAGAAGTATTTATCACAAATATAGAAGTATTAAATTCAGCAGAAGTATTACCATTTGAAATATCAGATGATGCTAATGTAAATGAAAATTTAAGATTAAAATATAGATACTTAGATATCAGAAGACCTGCTATGATGAACAATATCAGAAAAAGACACGATATGATGATGGCTATTAGAAGATTCATGGATGATAGTGAATTTATTGAAATAGATACTCCTCTATTAACTAGATCAACTCCCGAAGGAGCTAGAGACTTCTTGGTACCAAGTAGAATGAATAAAGGTAAATTCCATGCATTACCTCAATCACCACAATTATTCAAGCAATTGCTTATGATTGGTGGAGTAGAAAAGTATTTCCAAATTGCTAAATGTTTTAGAGATGAAGACCTGAGAGCAGATAGACAATTAGAGTTTTTACAATTAGATATAGAGATGTCATTTGTAACAATGGATGATGTTATGGAATATGTAGAAGGATTATGTAAGAAAGTATTCACTAGAGTAACTGGTGAAGAAGCTAACTATTCATTCGAAAAAATGCCATACCATGAGGCTATGAGCAGATTTGGTTCTGACAAACCTGATGTTAGATTTGGAGTGGAATTAAAAGACTTAACTTCTATAATGAAAGGTTGTGGATTTAAAGCATTTTCTGGAACTGCTAACGCAGGTGGAATAGTAAATGCCATCGTAGCACCAGGACAAGCTACTAATTTTTCTAGAAAAGTTTTAGGAGATTTAGAAACTTATGCAAAAACTTATTTTGGAGCAAAAGGTTTAGCTTGGATTAAAGTAACTGAAGAGGGAGTAAACTCTCCAATCGCTAAATTTTTCTCAGAAGAAGAGATGGCACAAATCTTAGAAACTACAGGAGCAAAAGTAGGAGACGTTATATTAATCCTGGCTGATAAAGCAAAAGTAGTTTATGGGGGACTCGGAGCACTTAGATTAAAATTAGGAAATGAATTGGGATTAATCAATAAAGATAGTCATAAATTCCTATGGGT
>NZ_JBATVM010000140.1:0-7076 GCF_049671765.1 Psychrilyobacter sp. | reverse complement strand
CTAACACTTGTGCACCTATTACATCTATATTTGAATTATTCGTTACCTCTATTACATATGTTAATTCTTCACCATATGCTGCTGTGTCTTTTCCTCCTAAATCTGTATCTGTTACTTTTTTAGTTATTACTAATTTAATTGCATTCGCAGTCGCTGTCGCACTTTTCCCTATTACACTCCCATCTGGTTTTACAGCTCTAAAATTTGCGGTATTTATTACACTACCTCTATCTACATCCTCTTGTTTTACTATATATTCTCCTGTTCCTGTCGCTGTTGTTTCTGGGTTTAATTCCAATGAGGTTAATACAATCCCTGGTATTTTTAAATCTGATACAGATAGATCTTTTAGTGTTTGAGTTCCTTTATTAGTTAAAGTAAATTTATATACAATTATATCTCCTGCTTTTGTATAGTTTTGCTTTATTTTTGTATGATCTTCTCCATCTGTTATACTGGTTATTTCTTTTGTTACTTTTATTTCATTAACTATATTTGCATATACTGTTGCTTCTGCGGCTGCATGTAATTTTTCTCCGTCATTTTTTTCAGCCTCTACCGCTGCAGTTCTTACTATACTACCTTTGTCTATATCACCTTGTGTTATACTCCCTTTTTTATCTGGATCTGGATTTTTTTTAGTCCCATATGTTACAATGCTCTTCCCAGCTCCTAGTTCGGTCCAGGCATTGTTTTCAAGCTCGACATCAAATGTTTTTGCATTATCTGATATATCTATACCATCCTTCAATTTGATATTGGTAAGAGTTTCCCCTCCTGTATTTGTTATTGTTATTTTATATTTAACGGTATCTTCTAATATATAGTTATTTCCACTAACAACCTCTTTTTTTATATCTAATTTATAATCCTTTGTAGGTATAACCCCTTTAATTATAGGATTACGAATTTTTTGTTCGTTCATCCATTGCCCTGTTGAAGATGTAAACCCAAAATAAGCGTATCTTCCTCCTAAATATTCCTGTACAATATCTCCAGAATAAGTATTTGTATAAGTTTTAATTCCATCCCTAAAAGTATATTTAAATGTTTTAGACGAAGCATTCCAGTCAAAGGTAACCTTGTGCCACTCTCCATCTTCCATCTCATCAATTTCAAGAGGTTGAGAGTCCCCGCCTATGATTCCAGAAACTCTCATAGTTGCAATCTTTCCACCAGCTATAAAAGCAATATGGTCTTTTTTTATATCTCCCATATGCCATTTTCCATCTGAAACTTCAGTAGATTGTGGATCATAATAAGGGTTTGTGTAGGTATCAAATTTAACTCCAAAAGATTTTTCAAACGTTTTTGTTGTCCCATGATTACCGTAACCTATATATTGTCCCTCTTTTCCATAATTCACATCTTTATAATCTGATGATTTGAAAGCAAAAGCCATCCCATCTGCACCTATATCAATATTTCCATCATCATCAATATATTGAGATTCGATATTTAAATTGGTAGGTTTTTTTTGAATTCCTTTAGTTCCTAGATAAATTTCATATTCGAAATGAAAATTTTCATTTAAATCAAATATATTCCGTGACCAGACTGCTCCTACTTTACCACCTTCATCAGGGGTTATCCTTACCTCACTTCCACTTTTTACTGCATCTTCATAGTATAAGAAATTACTGTAATTTCCATTAATTTCCTTTCCCACTAATTGCATTGATATAACTAATAAAAACAATAAAACTATTTTTTTCATTTTTTCCTCTCCCCTTATAAATCATTATTTATTTGATATTAATTATTAATTTTGTATATGAAAATTAAAACAATATAGTTAATTTAAAAATAAGCTAACAAGTGTATTTTTTGATAAAAAAATACAGACCTTGTAAGATCTGCAACTGGCTGCCATTTTAAAGGCCCTTTAGTTTTGTGTCACAGAATTTCTCCCGTTTTTCCAATAATTATTTTCCTAAAATTAAAATAAATTTAGATAACTTAAAAATAAGCTAACAAGTGTTATTTTTCATAAAAAAAAACAGACCTATAAGATCTGCAACTGGCTGCCATTTAAAAAGCCTTTTGGTTTTGCGTCACAGAATTTATCCTGTTTTGCTAAATATCATTTTTTAATTTTCATTCTCTTAACAATAACATTTTCTATCTATTTTTTCAAGACTTTTATAAAAATATACTGATCATTTTTATAAAAGTCTTGAATTCTATATCCCATAGAACTCATTTCCTACTATTATTTTTAAAATAAAGTCTATCGGAGAATAAAATCTATATCATCTTCATCTTCTCCTACTATTTTTATTAGAAGTTTATCTGGAACTCCTATAATGGTCTGCCCTGATCTTTCTATCCATCCCTGTTTAACACATAATTTTCTGGGAGAATATGATGAAGTTACCCTTATTTTATTATCTTTTAGCTTTACTCCTACTCCTCCAATATCTGTATTAACATAAAATTTTTTCTCTGCTTTTTGGAGTTTATATGTATATTTTAATTGATTGTTTACATATATTTCTGCTCTCTCTGCTTTAGTTTCCTTAATTTTGTGGATATTTACACCTAAAATTAAAAAAATTCCTAGGATTATTCCATAAATTATTAGATCCCCTCTTTTAAAATACATCTTATTCTCCTATCTTTTCACCCATAGAAACCTTCGTTTCATAGCCATTTTTTGTGTTTTTCAAAATATCACTGTCTATAGTAACTTTTCCTTTTTCAAACAGTAATAGTACCGAAGATCCACCAAAGGTAAAGTATCCCTTTTCCTCTCCCTTTTTAATATTGGTGTTAGGAGTATAGGTTTGCTCGATCCCTCCTACCATTGTAGCTCCTATTTCAGATATCAAAATATCTCCGTATTCACTGCTTACTAACGTAGTTAATTCCCTTTTATTTTCACAAAATACACCGAAATTATCTTTTATAGCATAAGGCGATACAGAATAATAATATCCATCTATCTTATTTCTACTTCCAATTTTTCCAGAAGCTGGAAAATGATATCTATGATAATCAGCAGGAGCCAACCTTATAACTACCATACTTCCACCTTTATATTTTTTCCATAACTCTTTATTATTCAAATATTTTTCTAAACAAAATTCTGTTCCTTTCACGAAGAATTTATCCCAATCATTTATCTCTTGAAATCCTATTACTTTCCCATCAGCAGAAGATACCACTCCATTTTCTATCTTTCTTGCATTATCTTTTAACTTTCTATAGAAAAAATCATTAAACGAAATAAATTCTCCTACTTTCTTTTGAGATTCGCTCATATCTATATTATTATCACTTACAAAATCTTCTATTTTATCGATTGATTTTTTTTTATCCATCAATTTTCCGTAGAAAGAAGACAAACATTTTCTTTTGACTAATAGCTCTAGAGGTAGCTTTCCGAATGGATTATGGTATAAAAATTTTAAAAATCTCTCTCCTGGAACATTTTCGATTAATATTTTATTTGTTTTTCTATCTATATATTCAATCTTATCTAATTTCATATTTATCTCTCCTATAAACTCTTAATTTTTAATGGCTATAATGTATATTATATCATAAAAATACAAGTATTAAAAAATATTAGTTTTTATGTTAGTCTTAGTATTTTTGCTTAAAAATACTAAAACTTATTAATTAAATTAAAATTTAAAATTTATTTTAATAATTCTTTGTATTTTTAATAGAAAATTTTAAATATTTAAAGAGTTGATTAAACACCTAAAAGCATCTAAATATATTATAAATAAATTTTTTAATGTCATAATTTTAACACTTTATACAAAATTAAAATAATTTAACTTTCAATTCCATGTATTTTTTTCTTTAATATATTAAAAAATATAATTACACTTTGATTTTTTATTAAAATCGTGTTAAAATTTTTATTTAACATTAAAATTAGATTAATTTTTTAATTAATTGAGGGGGAATTATTTATGAAAAAAAAAATAATGAGTTCGTTAATAGGTTTAGTTATATCTACTAATATATTTGCTATATCAATATCACCTCAGATAACTAAGGCTAAATTGGTTGACGGGGAAGTATTCAAGGAAATCAGGGTGAAAAACGATAGTGATACTCCTAAGAGATATAAAGTGTCTATTGTCAAACCCATGAATATTGGTTCAGATGACTATTATATCGGGGATCATATAGAGTTTTATCCACCTATATTAAATTTAAAACCCAACGACACTAAATCAGTTAAATTACTCATAGAAGATTTTAAAGATCTTCCAGATGGTGAATATAGATCTTATCTATCCTTTGAAGAAATAACACCTTCAAATGCTAAGGGTATATCTATAAAAATAAATTTAAATTCCGCTATCTATGCCAATAAGGGAAAATTAAATAAAAATCTGAAAATTAGTGATTTTAAGATTAATAGTACTCATGTTCAAGGAACTATAGAAAATAAAGGAAATACATCACTAAAGATCATAGCAAGATATCTAATGGATGATGGAACTACAGTTGATCATGAATTTTTTATCGGCAGAAAGGGACAACAAGATCTTAACTACAGGGGAGAAAATAAAGTTGTTCAGGTAGAGTTACTTGATAGAGACACCAAGAAACATATAAAAACATTAAAAATTTAAAAATAAAAATAGGAGGAGAAAGATGAAAAAATTATTATTAGGAGCATTACTGATTATAGGAACGTCGTGTTACGGAGTATCAAGTGTTCCCACCCAGCCTAATGTTACCGCCCAGCTTAATATTACCGCAAAGGTTGAACCATCAGCTAGTCTAGAAATAAAAAAAGGGGGAAGCGTTGTTACCGAGCTTGAATTTGACGGTAATCCGCAAGTATTAACACTTGATTTTAAGGGAATTCGTGGTGGAGAGTTGGCCTCTATGCACTTTGGTATAAGGGGAAAAGAGGGGGAGATCAATATGCAAAATGATAAATATGATAAAGAAAATTTCAAAATCCCTGTAAAAATAAGCGATAATAATGAAACAATTACTTTAGGAAAAACGTCTATGTTAGAGCTTAAAAAAGGAAATTATAAAGGAACTCTTTTTGTAACTGCAGATTATAATTAAAAATCTAAAGGGATACCTAGTATCCCTTTACTTATATCCCACTGATATTTCATACATCGATATATTAACGATTAATATTTATAATCTTTAGTAGATCAATTTATAAAAATTACACTCTGGTATTTTAAACATTATAACAAGGAGAAAATGATGAAAAAAACAATTTTTATTATTGCTTTATTTATTTTTAGCTATTTTACATATTCTAATGAAAAAATTCCACTAACCCTTAAGGTTAAATCTTATGAAAAAGGGTTTTTTAAAGTTATTAAATTAGACAACCATAAAATATATATAAGTTTCTCCAAATTTCTGTCAGTCATTGGAAGTAATGAATATACAAGTAATAATGGACTCCTTGAGGCAGAGGTAAACAGCACTGATTTTATTATTATTGATACGAATAAACTGCTAGCTTTATTTAATAATAAAGAACTAAAATTTTTAAAAGAAGACCTTATGACCATCAACAAAGATATATATATATCCACTGATATATTAAAAATTCTAGGTGAAGTAAAGTATGATGAAAACTTACTTACTCTTGAATTGCAGCCAAACTTTGAATTAAAGTATGAAACTATGAACGAAGTCTATAATAAAAGAACTAATTTGGAAAACAATAATAATAAACCAAAAAAACTAAAGGGAAGAACAATATTTATAGAAAATAAATTATTTACTCTTGGAAGGCTAAAACTTAATTATGAAAATTCAGATCTAGGAAGTGGTTTCGATGACGATACCCTGACAATTGATTATACAAATAGATTATTATATGGAAATTTTAATACCTCAGTAGACCTAACTGATGGGGTAGAGTGGGATACATGGAATCTTAAGTATGATAAATCATTTTTACCCTTTTTAAAAGACAAAGAATTAATCTTTGGGGATAGTTATACTCAAAATGACAACCTCTCCAACAATGAGATAAGGGGGATAAGTCTTAAATCTGCTAAATTTACCATACAATATGGTAAAACAGATATAACAGGTTACAGTAACAATGGCAATATAGTTGAGTTATATAAAAATAATAGACTTTATGAATACCAAAAAGTTAAAAATGGAAAGTATGCTTTTAAGGATATAGAGGTATCTAGTGATACAAATCTTAAGGTAAGAATATACGATGAAAACAACAGCTATACCGAAGAATTTATTACGGTAAAATCATTTGCCGAAATACAGGAAAAAGGACAATGGGACTATCAATTTAACTATGGAGAAAATCGAGATATCGATGAAGATCAGCTCGATCTTAGATTATTATATGGTGTTGCTAATAAACTTACGATAGGAGGAGGATACCATCAGCTGGCAAATGTAAATATTCCCAAAAATGAAAATGAATTTGTTGAAGGTATAGGAGTCTATAGGTTATCAACTAAGATCCTACCAACGACTGCTAAAGCAACCTATCAACAAAATTTAAAGACAAAAAAAATAAATACATTTATAGAGATAAAAAGTGAACTTTTAGGACATGATATAACTATTGAAAGTAAAGATTATGAATATCTACTAGAAGATTATTATAAAAAAATAAGTCTTAGGGCAAACAACAGAATAGGAGAATACTCTTACCGCCTTGAAACAGCAAAAGAATATTATGACCTTTATAAAATAAATAAATTAGATGTTCAGGCTACAAGATATTTTGATAGATCTTATCTAGAAATCGGAAGTGACTATGAGGAATATGAAGGAAGAGATCTCAATGAAACTACATTGGATTTAAAATTTTCAAAATCATTTACTAAATTAACGACTATTTTAGAAGCTTCTAATACTTGGAAAAGTAATAGAAAAGATGAAAAAGAAATTGGCCTAAGGATACAAAATTATTCTTCGGACTCTCCTTTGGAATATAGTTTATTTTCTAGTACAGACCTAAATAAGAATTATGAAGTTGGATTTGAAGTTTCATATGATCTGTATAGTGGCATTACTGGTTTATTTAATATGATTGGAGATGGCGGTAAGGATAGTTCTACAATAGGAGTAAGGATTGAAAAGACAAT
>NZ_JBATVM010000139.1:0-8202 GCF_049671765.1 Psychrilyobacter sp. | reverse complement strand
AGCTGTTAATCTATGATATAGATCACTTCTAAATTTTCCACTCTCAACCTCTGTTTTAAGGTTCTTGTTTGTAGAAACAATAAATCTAATATCTACTTTCTTAGTTTTATTCCCCCCTACCCTTCTGAACTCACCGTACTCTATTACTCTTAGTAATTTTGCTTGAGCTTTGATATCTAAACCTGTAATTTCATCTAAGAATACAGTTCCACCATCAGCTTCTTCTAAAATTCCTATTTTTCCTGATCCAGACCCAGGGAAAACATCTCTTTCATATCCAAATAACTCTGATTCTATTATATCTGAAGACATAGATGCACAACTAATTACCATGAAATTTTTCTTTCTTCTATCAGATTTTTTATAAATTTCTGCCGCTATTAGTTCTTTTCCTACACCATTTTCTCCACTAACAAGAACAGTTAAGTCACTTTCTGCTATCTTATCTATTAGATTTTTAATCTCTTTTATCTTAGTGCTTTGTCCTACAATCTCTTGGATTTCTTCTGTATCAGATAATTTTTTTTCTAACTTTCTCTTTTCCTTTAATATAGATAAGCTTTGTAAAGCTGGAAAAATTAATTTATTAAATTCCTTTATACATAAAGGTTTCAATAAATAGTTATATATATCAGCGCCTCTTAGGTCTTTTAATACTTCTTCAGTTTCTTCTTCTATCAATCCTACTACTACAAAATCTTTTCCTATACCATTTAATTTTCTTCTTACCTCTGTGAAAGTAAACCATGTCATATTTTGATCTAATAAAATAATATCAAAATCACTTTCCCTCAACATATCTAATCCATCTAAAAAATTATTAAAAGTAATTACTTCATATTCACCTAACAATTCTTTTCTTACCTGCTTTAAAATTTCTTTTCTCTCAGAAATCGCTAAAATCGATTTTTTCACAACATCCCTCCTACATATTCTTGTTTTTTTTCATCACTGTATTATAACCAACCAAGTGTCAAATTTCAAGATTTTTTTGTTTTATTTTGTTTTTTTTGAAACATATATCCAATTTCATTACACAAAGATAAAAATATTCTAAAAATTTGTTCAAATATTACTGATTATTTCTTATATTTGTAATTATTAAATTTTAAAGCTCTAAAAATTCAGAATGAGGGCGATAAACACCCTCATTTAAACTATAAATTAATATATTCTAATGCTCTTACTGAGATATCAAAGGTTATATTATAATCTAAACTTTTTTTCAATCTCGAAAATTTTTCTACTAGTTCATAACATCTTTCTTTTTCTACTATAACTAGTAATGCCTGATCCTCTCCAGGCCAAACATGAGTATTCAAGTGCTTTATTCCTTTCTGCCACGATACCTTTAGTTTTGAAATAATTGCATATTTTATAACATCGCTATTTTTTAGCTCCTCCAATATCAATTCTTCTAAAGATCCATCAAACAGTACTCTGAGTTCTTTATATTCACCATTTAATTCCATAGAGTCCTCCCCTTTGTCGATTTAACCTACTTTTCCTTCTTATAGTTTCTCTTTGTAAGAGAAATTGACACTAAACTGTCTAGTAATAGTTTTCTTTGTGACATTTAAAATTTATTTTAATTACAATAAATTTCAATACTCGTTAATCGAGAAAACGACAACAGTGAAAGTGTTACTTTTTAAATTTGTTTTTTACCCTATCCACTCCATTTTCTACTAATTCATAAAGTACTGGTATTATTATTAGAGTCAATAATGTTGAAACCATCAATCCAAAGATAACAGCAATAGCCATACTTTGATACATTTCAGATCCTTGACCTATTCCTAATGCTAATGGCATCATTCCTAACATAGTTGTCAAGGTAGTCATAAGAATTGGCCTCAACCTTGTTCTACCAGCTTCTAGCACCGCTTGTCTTCTGTCACTTCCTCTTGCAATTAATAATTTTATATAGTCTATTAATACTAAAGCGTTATTAACTACTATACCAGCTAACATGATTATTCCTACCATTACCATTACGTTAAATTCTTTTCCTGTAATGATAAGTCCTGCATATACTCCCATTATAGATAGTGGTACAGATCCCATTATTATAAACGGTAGTACCAATGATTCAAATTGAGAAGCCAATATTACAAATATTAAAAATATTGCTATAAGCATTGAGTTAGCTAATTGTCCCATCATCTCAGCAGTTCTTTGATTGTCCCCACCAAATCTATAACTTACACTAGTTGGCACACCTAATTTTTCTATTCTTTCGGTAATCAACTTTTCTACATTCTTACTGTTATTTCCATCTCTTAAGTTTGCACTTAGGGTTACCTTTCTAATTCTATTTAATTTTTCTTTTTCCGCTGGCCCTTCTACTACTTTTATATAAGCTACATCGGAAACTTGGATAATCTCTCCTGAATCTAATTTTAATTTACTTGTCATGAGTTTAGACAATGATTTTCTATATTCATCAGGCATCATTACATTTACCTCAATCTCCTCTAAATCTGTTTTAAGATCTATAGGATTTGATCCTAATACTTGATAAAAGATTATCTTATTTATATCTGCTGGTCTTATACCATAATATCTAGCTTTTTCTCTATCTATAATTATCCTAGCCTCAGGACTTCCTCCAGTCAAACTACTCTTAAAGTCACCTATTTCTGACATATTTTCCATCTCCGAAAAGACTAATTCAGAAAAACTGTCCAATTGTCCTGCATTGTCTGATATAAGATCTAATTCTATGTCTCTTCCACCACTACCTGGTCCCTTGGCATATCCATCGGCTACATTTAAGTCTACATCTGGAATTCCTTTTAATTTTTCCCTTATAACATCTGTTATCTCGAATACAGACTTATCTCTATCTTTTCTTAAATCTAATTTTACGTTGATAGAAAATCCATCATTTGCTACTGATGTTTCTAGATTTTTTGTATATTTATCTGCTCCTAATATTTTTTCAACTCTTCTAGTAATAGAGTCAACTTTATCTAGCGTAACTCCTGGTGGTGTTTCACCAGTTACTACATATACATTGTCATCTGTTGCAGGAATAAATCCTCCTCCAACTATTTTGATTCCTGGTATTACTATGGCAAAGAACATTATTATTACTATCAATAAAGTCTTAAATTTATGTTTTAATGTCAATGATAACAATTTTACATATTTCTTCTTTATAAAAGTAAGTAATTTTCCATCTTGAACTTCTATAACCTTTTCCTTTAATATCTTATTAGCCACCATTGGAACAAAGGTCATTGCAACTAATAAAGATGCTAATAATGAAAAAGTTACAGCCCACGACATTCCCCAAAATACTTCTTTAGCGAGCCCTTCAGTCATTACTATAGGTAAAAATACCGCAACTGTAGTGGCTGTAGAAGCTATGATTGGTATTAACATCTCCGAAGCTCCATCTCTGGCAGATTCAAATTTAGGTTTTTTGAGTTCGGTCATATGTCTATAGATATTATCTAGGACTACTACCCCATTATCTACCAACATTCCGACCCCTAAGGATAATCCCATGAGAGAGATTATATTTAGCCCTACTCCTATACTATTAAGTAGAAAAAATGCCCCTATAATAGATAATGGTATTGCCATAGCTATGATAATAGTAGCTCTCACATCTTTTAAAAACACAAACAATACTATTGAAGCAAGTATTAAACCTGCTATGGCACTGTTTTTTACATTATTTATAGAGTTAGATATATCTATAGATGTATCATAAGATACACTTAATTTAACATCTGGTGGTAACGTCTGAGAAAGAGATTCAATAGCTTCTTTTACTCCTTTTGAGATCGACACAGAGTTTCCATCTGTAGATTTTTCTACCGATATCGAAATAGAAGGAGTTCCATTCATCCTATTATAACTATCTACATCTTTATTTCCCAATTTTACATCAGCTACATCTTTTAGATATAAAACTTTACCATTTTCATTACTAATAACTATATTTTGTACTTCTTCTACAGTTTTTAATTCTGTCATTACTTTAATAAGATATCTTTTTCCACCTTCTTCTACAGTTCCAGCCGGAATATTGGTACTAGATTGCCCTATTATATTATAAAGGTCATCAATATTCATTCCATAAGATTCTATCTTATTAGGGTCTACCTCTACCTTTACTTCCTTTTCATATCCACCATAAACTTCTACATTTCCAACTCCTAAGATCTGTTGAAATCTAGGCTTGATTCTATTTTCTGCCAAACTTTTAGCTGCAATTAAATCTTCAGCCGATACTGAAACAGCAATTACTGTTTCTCCCCCTGGTTGAACTTTTTTTACTATGGGAGTATCTATATCCGATGGCAGATCATTCTTGATATTATTTAATTCTGTCTGTACATCAGTTACTTTCTTATCTGTATCTGTTCCATAATCAAATTCTAATACAACAAAGGACATATTTTCTGACGAAGTTGAATTCATCTCTTTTATTCCTTCTATATTAGGCATAACTTCCTCTATTTTTCTTGTAACCAAACTATCCATATCCTCTGGAGTAGCTCCTATCCAAACGGTCTGAATCATTACTACAGGAACATTCATATTTGGCATCAAGTCTACTGGCATATTTTTTAATCCTAATAAACCCATTCCTACCATAGTTATCATAAGCATAATAACCGAAACTGGTCTTTTTATTGCAATTGATGATATAGCCATCTTCGTCCTCCTAATTCTCTTCCTTTATAAAATCCCCATCATTTAGAGAGTATTGTCCCACTACTACTACCTTATTTGACTCTTTTAAATCCGAACTTACTATCTCTTGATTTTCTCCATCAGAAATACCTAAATCCACTCTTATCTTTCTGGCTACCAACATCTCTTTAGATTCTTTTATTCCTTCTTTTTCTGATTCGATATTTTCTTTATTCACCACAAATATATATGAATATAATTCCTCGATAATTACAGCTTTTTTAGGAACTAATATTCCTTCTTTTTTCCCAGTATACAGTTCTACCCTTGCGAACATACCCTGTTTATATTTAGAATCTTTATTGTCTATCTTGATCTTAACTTCAAATTTTCTAGTTGATGAATTAGCGATTGGATTAACTTCATACAGAGTTCCTTTAACAAATTCTAAAGAATTTTCCACATAGATATTAGCTACCTCTCCAGTCTTTAATCCAATTATGTCTTGAGATGATACACCACTTAAGATTCTTAAATTCTCATTGTCCACCACTTTAAATAGTGGCTCTTCCTTCTCTACTTTTTGATATAATTTAAGATCTAAATCTGCTATTGTACCATTTATCTTGGCTTTTACAGTAAGATCATTGTAATCTTTTTCATTTTTTAAAAGTGCCGCCATGGCAGATCTATACGCTCCCTCACTAGAAGCTAATTTATTCTTAATACTTAAAAACTCCTCTTCTGAAATCAATTTTTCAGTATAAAGAACTTCATATTTATTATATGTAATTTTTTGAGTGTTATAATCTGCTTTTGATGAAATCACTCTGGCTTTAGAGTCTAAGTATGCAGATTTTACATCTTGATTTTCAAGTACTAATACTACATCTCCTATCTTTACTTTATCTCCATTTTTATAATTTATTTTTATAATATCCACTCTACTTTTTGTAGTTTCTTCCGTCTCATTTATGGAATCCAAAGACCCAGATGATACTGCCACTTTATTTATTTCACCTAGATTAGCATCTACCAATTTTACATTTTTATAATTTATATCTTCTTTTTCCTTAACAGTATCTTCTTTTTTCCCACAAGCCACTATACTCAATGCTACAAGTAATATAGCTATCAGCTTCATTAATTTATTCATCCTATCCTCCCGTTTGCCCATGAGCAAATTAGTTAATAATTTTTTAATTTTTTAATTTTTATTTTAAATCTTCTAAGTATTTTTCATATGCAAAGTAATAGTCTAACTTGGTTTTAATAAGAGATAATTTTGTATCGTTTAATTTCGTTTCATAAATCAAATAATCTGTAATAGATATAATACCTTCATTGTATTTTCTTTTTTGTAGATCATAATTTTCTTCTGAAGCTTCTAATTCTGCTTCTTTAGCCTCTGTCGTTCCATTTAATTTAACCAAGTCAATATAGTTAGTCCTAATGTTCACCTCTAAGTCATCCAAAGTTTTTCTCTCTATATTTGCAGCTTTTCTAGTCTCATTTTTACTTCTTGTATAGGCATCCAAAGTTTTCCCAAAATCAAATAATCTCCAATTAATCTCAACTCCAGCGGTCCAGTACCAATCATCCATAGAATCATTCAAATGACGATCTTCAGCATTATAAGCCAATCTTGCATTTATTTGTGGCAATAGATCTGCCCTTGATACCTTTTCCTGTTTTTCAACTATATCAGTATTTAATTGAGATATTCGGCTATCTTTATTATTTAATATAGCATAATTTGTATCTTCGTTAACATCTATCAAATCAAGATCATATTTTTTAAATTCTAATTCTTCTAATTTCACATTTTGATCTATCGGCATTCCAATAATATTTTTGAATTCAATCATATATATTTCGCCTTGATTTTGTGCTTCTACCAAATTAGTTCCCGTAGATATCACTTGTGTTTTAAGGGGTAAATAATCAGATTTGGAGATTAGATCTAATTCATATTTTCTCTCTGCTTGATCAAAGGCCGCTTTAACTTCCTCTAAAGATGTTTTATATACTTTGATAATTTCTGCTTGAGCGATCACCTTTAAGTATGCATCTATAACTTCTAACTTTAATTGACTCTTACTTTTAGCCAATTTATATGTCATCAATTCTTGAGATATCTTAGCAATTTCAATTCCTGTAATTACCGTTCCACCATTATAAATAGGCTGAGTAATTCCAAGTTCATGGTTTATCCTTTGATCACTCTTTGGATCCCCTATAATACTCATTTGATTGTCGTCATCTGTAAGAGTATATCCTCCTCTATAATCCAGTTTAGGAGCAGCTGATTTATATCCTTCTCTCACTTGTAAATCAGTATTATCTCTATCAATTTTCACATTTTGATACTCATAGTTATTTTTATAAGCCATCTCTAAAGATTCATTTAAAGTCATTTTTTCTGACCCCCATAGGGAAGATGCCATTAATATCAACATCAAACTAATAATTTTTTTCATTTTTTTCTCTCCTTTTTATTAAAATAATTAATCTTCATCACCTAGATCTATACTCTTACAAAACCTTTCAAATGGTTCATTGGATAGTTTTTCATCATAGACTTCATTAGTTATATGAAAATATTTTCCTGTGAATACACAAGCTCCCATAAAATTAAGTATCAACATCAATTCATCTACATTTTTCATACCTTTTTTTTTAATAATACCTCTAAAAATATCCAATAAAAATTTATAATTTTTTTGCACCTCCGTTTTAGTGCCATCGCTTATAAAATTAGAATTAGCAAAATAATTTATAAATTTTCTTTCTTCTGGATTCTTTATTCCCCATATAATTAAATTATTCCATATTTTTTTTAATTTCATTTTTGAAGTCTTCGCTTCCTCTAAATCTTTTAAAATACCTTCTTTTTGTTCTAATTTTATTTCTATAAAAATTTCATTTATTAAAATGTTTTTGGTTTTGAAATAATTAAATAAGGTACCTGTAGCTATTCCAGCTTCTTTAGCTATTAAACTAGTAGGCGTTCCATGAAACCCTCTTTCTACAAAAAGCTTCATCGCTACTTCTATTATTATTTTTCTCTTTCTCTTTTTATTATCCATCCTTCCCATCCCCCTTATTTTTAAATTGACTGACTAGTCAATTTAAGGAAAGTGTATAATATTAAAGTCAAAAAGTCAACTTTTAATTATACGTTGATATTACTAGAAATCCTTTATATAAATAAAAATTCTCTAGGTTAATTTAAGATCCTCTTAATGGACTTGTTTCAGTCTAAAAAAAAGCACATAAGAAATCAATTCTCTGTGCTTTTTTTCTATATTCCTATATTTTTTTACCCTTTTGAATGAGCAAACGTCACCTTACCCATTACATATTTGGTGTTTTACCGATTATAAATTTTTCAATCACTGTTTTCAATCCATGATTATCATGAGATGTCGAAATAAATTTTGCCATATTTTTTACTTCTACTTTGGCATTTTCTACAGCTACTGGCATCCCTACTACCTCTAACATAGTCATATCATTATAAGAATCTCCTACACTTATTATCTCTTC
>NZ_JBATVM010000138.1:0-6406 GCF_049671765.1 Psychrilyobacter sp. | reverse complement strand
TAAAATATAGAGGAGATGAGTGGCTCTATATGAACGGAATTGATCTAATATCCGGTGAAACTTATCATATGGATTTTATGGCTAGAAAATTAAACACAGCTTTTTGGAGAGATAAATCAAATCTAGTGGATTCCATCGAGGAATACATTGCATTTACCTTAAAACCTCAAGAGATAGAAGCTATCAAAAAAATGGTCGATAATAATCATGGAGAGATAAAATATTATAGTGAAGTCGACGATAGGTCAGCAACTACAACAATAACTACAGAAGAAATTAAAAATATGAGTGAGATTTTAGATCTATACTCTAAATAAGCAACATGACGTTACATCCAAAATAAGTACAAGTCGGGGTTTTATAAATTTTATAATTTCCTAGATAATAAAATATAGGGGTCATCCCCCATTCAAAAGGAGAGATATTATGTCAATTACATTAAAACATTGCTTAACATCACATGCTACAACATTCAACCCTCAAAGTCGTGGGTTTGATATAGCGGGACAATTTGATACTTTAGTTCAGCCTATTTTCCCAATTGGAATGCCTCAACTTTCTATATACTTAGCATTTGAAGGATTAGACAGAGATACTAATTTTGAAATGAGAATTAACAGTCCTAGTGATGAACTATTATCTAGTGGAGAATTACCAATTCCTAGAGATATGTTTGGTCACGGTAGAAAAGTAGTCAACATTGAAAAATTTGTTATTTCTGAAAGAGGATCTTACACTATAGATATTTTAGAAAAAACTCCTAGCGGATTAAAATTCTTACTAACTGAAACTCTATTTACTACATCTTATCCTCCTAAAAGAGAATTTAGAGATGGAGAAGTAGACGCTATCTTGGCTTCTAAAGAAAAAATCATCAGAACTATCAAAAGCGATTTCAAACCAGTAGATGTAGAAACTAGTGTAAAATTACAACTAAGCTTAGATGTTAATGAAGAATTAGTAGAAGATCACATCTTTTTCCCTGAAAACAACACACTTACTCTTGAAGGAAAGGACTACGACCTTACTGGATTAAGAAGAGAAATGGAATGGATGTTTGGAAGACCTATCCCTGAACAACAGCCTGAAAATCAAGTTGAAACTACAGAAGAAGTAAAATAATATATATTAAAAAATCCCCCTTGAAATTCAAGGGGGATTTTTCTATTTAGCTATATTTCCAGTTACATTGAGTACATCCCAAGTTCTTGCAAATGGAGGAGCATAACAAAAATCCATCATTCCTAGTTCTGAGGTTTTCATTTTTGTAGCAACTGCCATAGCAATAACATCTACTCTTAGCACTGCTCCATTTTTCCCTATAATCTGCCCTCCTAAAATAACTTTAGTCTCAGCATCATATATTAATTTTACAAAAATATTTACTTGTCCTGGATAATAATTAGTTTGATTTTTATCCTTCACTAGGATAGTTTTATAGTTTATTCCATCTAGCTTAGCATCTTTTTCTGTAATCCCTGTTCTTCCAGCTTCCAAATCCATTACCTTAATACACGCTGATCCCAGAGTTCCACTAAATTTATTTTTAGCACCAGCTAAATTTTCTCCTACAACTCTTCCAATTTTGTTAGCTGTAGTAGCCAGTGGAATATATACATTTTTCTCCCTGACTTTATGGTATACCATTGCACAGTCTCCAGCCGAATAGATACTATCTACAGATGTTTTTCCCTCTTCATCTATTATAATAGCTCCCCTATCCATCTCAATTCCTGTCCCTTCCAAAAAATCTGTTGCAGGTCTTACACCAGTGGCTATCACTACGATATCAGCATTGTATTCACCTTTATCAGTTATAACCCTTTCCACCACACCATTTCCCTCTATTTTTTTAACAACCTCTTCTAAGTGAAGATCCACACCATGTGATCTGATCTCTTCTTCCATAAGATCTGTTATTTCTCTATCAAAAGAAGCTCCCATTACTCTTTTCCCACGTTGGATTACCCTTACATTTTTTCCTAGTTGTTTTGCTGCTTCTATAACTTCTATTCCTATATACCCAGCACCGATTACTAAAACCTCTTTATTTTCCTCTTTCATAATGGCTTTCTTTAAATCAATTCCATCATCTATAGATTTCAATGTAAAAATATTTTTTAAAGTTTTTATACCTTCTACTGGAGGTAAGATAGCATTAGCACCTGTCGCTACCATTAATTTATCATATTGGCTTTCAAAAGTTTCATTTGTTTCTAAATTTTTAACTACTACTATTTTTTTCTCTACATCTACCTTTAAAACCTCATGATTTATATTTACTTCTACACCAGATTCTCTAAATTGTTCTGGAGTTCTAGCAATCATCCCTTTAGGATTATCAAAAAAATCTCCTACATAATAGGGTAATCCACAAGCTCCAAAAGATACGATACTTCCCTTTTCATATACTATAACCTCTGAATTTTTAGCCATCCTTTTAGCCTTTGCTGCTGCACTCATTCCTGCTGCCACTCCACCTATAATAACTATTCTCATAAAATCCTCCTTTATTGCCTACGAAACTAATAATTCATAATCAGAATTTTAAATAATTCCATTCTTATATTTCAACATTCAATTTTGTTGTTCCAAACAACCTTTCATTATCTAATTTTATAATCTCTTCTGATTTTTTAATCATTTTTTCTCGCCATTTTTCCAAAACTTCTAAGTCTGATAAAGATTTTTGAATATATAACTTCACTATCCTCTCAAATATTTCCCCTGAAAATACTACAATCATCATTGAAATAAGCCCAATTCCTATTTTATCATTCGACCTAAATTCTCGAATATAAAACTCATTATCTTTTGGATAATTATTAACAAGAGACATTTGGTTGTGAGTTTCGGCACATAAGAAACTATAGTGTAATTTTGAACCGCTATTTTTATAAGGATCATCATTTTTTCTCTTAAAATAAAAGCTTTTCCAATTTAACATATGTTCTTTCATCCATTTTTTATTTTGAAACTGCTTTCTTTTTTGATTTTTTAGTTCTTCTCCCAATTCTTGTTGTATTAATTTTATCCCCTTTTGGTCCTCTAACGAAAGTTCCATTTTTTCATATTTAGATATATAGTCTAAACTTTTGCAGTAAATATAAGCCAACGCTCTTTTAGGATTTTTCAACATAAAATTTAAATCTAAAAATCCCTCTAAAACACTTCTTGCTAAAACAAATATATTTTGTTGAGAATATTTTTCTGACAATATAATTATACCGTCTATTTTTTCAAGAACTTCTTTTAAAATAGAAATTATTATTTGTTGCTGTTTTTTTTCCCAGCCAGTTACTTTATTTTCGTTCAAAGAAACTCTTATGTCTAATCCTTTTTGAATAACGTCTTCTAACATTACTCCAAAGTCTTTATACATTTCTTTGGTTTTATCATTTGGATCCCCTATTAATTCTTGTTTAGTAATCGCCATACTCATCACTCCTAAAAAATAATTTTATTAGTGTTGTTCATGATTCAATCTAAATTACCTCGGTTTCTTTTTAACATCATAATTTTCTTGTAACTAAAAGAAAATTTTGTATTCGTTAATCGAGAAACCATAAGAAGGAAGAGTTAAGCGTTCTTCTTCTCTCTTGCTTCCTTTTCCCTTTCAGCTTGAGTTTTTGAGATATAATATGGTTCCAATGTATATAAGTTATCTGCATCTTTTTCTACTGCCATCTCAGCCAAAATTCCCGCTCTTACCATTGAGTTAGATTTTAAATTATATATGGCATTATCTCCCATAATTTCATCTATTATTTCCTTATAGATAATACTTCCATCACCTGTAAAGATTATTTTTTCCTCTTTAAAATCTTCTAATATTAATTTTAACTCCTCAGCACCATATTCAGATATTCTCTCTACCGTATCTCCATTATAGTTATAAGCGGAAAAATACACTCTTCCTTTTCTAGCATCGATAAGTGACATAATTTTATTAGGAGTTTGTGATACTGTACGTGCAAGGATATCTAATTCATTTACTCCTACAATATCGCAACCGATACTATAAGCTAATCCTTTGGCTGTTCCTACTCCTACTCTGATCCCTGTAAATGATCCAGGCCCTATGCTGACAGCTACCCTTTCAACATCCTTTGGCTTGAGTTTAGCAAGGCTGAATACCATGTCTATTATAGACATCAAAGAATCTGAATGATTCAATCTTATATTTGCATTTATTTCCGATAAAATTCCTATCTCACTATCGTATAATGCTACACTACCTGTTTTTGTAGAAGCATCGATTCCTAATACTACCATAATTTTTTTAACTCCTTCTCTCTCTTTTCATTTCCAACAAATTTCATCTCAACTTCACGAGAATTTTCATCTCTGTGATACATCTTTATCTCTATATATTCTTTAGGTAACTCTGTCTCTATTATGTTTGCCCATTCTATTATTGTTAATCCACCATTATGCAGATAATCTTCATATCCAATTTCATATACTTCTTCAGGATCACAAAGTCTATAAACATCAAAATGATATAGGGGCATCTTTCCCCCTAAATGTTCTAATACATAGTTAAATGTCGGACTTTTTATATTCCCAGTGATTCCTAATTCTTTAGCTATTGTTTTAGTCAGAGTTGTTTTCCCTGTTCCTAAGTCTCCTACCAGTGCTATTACGTCATTTGGAACTACAAATTTAGCTAATTTAACTGCTAATTCTGTCAACTCCTCAAATGATAATATTCTTTTCATCTTTTCATTCTCCTTTTATTCAACCCATCCTTTTTATAGTTGCTCGATTCACGAATATTAAAATTAGTTCTATTTAGAAAAAGTTTTAAATGTAACAAAGGGTAACTAACGCTATAATATTTTGCGATAGTTTGCTCTTTATTAAAGAGTAAACGACAACAAGAAAAGAGTTATATTTTCTTACTTATTCCCCGATATCTTTTTCACTACATTACTTGTAGATTTCCCATCGACAAGAGTAAGAATTCTTACCTCTCCTCCGTTTCTTTCTACAACGATAGTTTCAGGAAGATCTTCTTTTTTGTAATCTCCTCCCTTTACATGGATAGATGGTTTCAATGTTTCTATTATCTCTACAGGAGTATCTTCTGGAAATATTACAGAATAATCTACAGCTTTTAATCCACACAATAACTCTGCTCTATCCATTTCACCATTTATAGGTCTTGTAGGCCCTTTTAATCTTCTTACAGAATCATCAGAGTTAACTCCTACTATCAATACATCACCACATTCACGGGCTTCATTTAAATATCTTAGATGTCCTACATGCAAGATATCAAAACATCCATTAGTAAAGACCACTTTTTTTCCACTGTCTTTTAGTTTTTCAACTAATTTACCGGCCTCTTCTCTAGTTAGTATACTCATTAATTCCTCCTAATTTCTTTCCTTTTATTTATATAAATTATACCTTAATTTCAATTCTTTTAAAAGACTAATCCTAAGCTTAACTTTTTTACTTATCATTTTTTTCAACGCAGAGTCTCAGAGGACGCTGAGGTTCTCAGAGATAAACTCTTTTTCTTGGTTAAAACCTCTAAACTTTTGTCACGAATTACACGAAGGTTACATATAATACACTCCTGCTTTATTCTTTTGGCTATAGCCTTTTAAATGAAGTTTATAGTCGTCCAACTTCAGCGGTACTGTTCCTACAATGACGATCGTGAACTACTTACAAAGACAAAATGGTTATTGCTTCGTCTTCCCCATTTAGGGGAAAACATAATAAGTAAGTGTAAGAAACCTTCTTGAACTTTTTCGTTAATTTTTCTTTCCCACATTTAAAATTTATTCTACAAATTAAAATCAATTTTAATAATCGTGGCATCAAAGTATCCCATATCAAAGGCGGAACCTTTGGAACTTTCTTTTCACTTTCAATTTTCAATTAAATTTACCTATGCCTCATCTCGTCTAATTCAAATACCAATTTATCATACGAAGACTGCATTCTTTTCATCTTTTCTTCGTATTCCTTTGTTTTTTCCTCTACCTTCACTTTTAGCCTACCATCTACATCAGCTAGTTTTGCCTTTAATCCTCTTAATTCACTATTTTTAGCCTTTAATTTCTGCTTTAATGTCGTATTTTCTTCCTCTATTTTATTAGTTTCATTTTTAACTTCTAATTTGTCTCGACCTAATTTCTCCAATCTGCCTCTCAATTTATCTATCTTACCTAACAACTCTATTTTTTCCCTTCTATACCTACTTTTTAATACAAAAAACATTTTTTATCTCTCCTTTTTTTCATATATTTTATACAATAATATTAACACAATTTTATTAGTTAATAAAACATTATAACTAGACTTCTATAAAAACTTAGTTATAATCACTAAAAAAGAGAGAAATGATCCTATAGTCATCCTCTCTCTATTATAATTTTTACACTTTCAA
>NZ_JBATVM010000137.1:0-5689 GCF_049671765.1 Psychrilyobacter sp. | reverse complement strand
AAAAAAATGGTTTTTTGGATGGTAAAGAAAATTATTATGGGAAATAAACTCCGTAGTGCGGTACCTCTTATGGGAATAATAATAGGAGTAGCCTCCATTATGGGGATTTTTGCTATATCCAGTGGGGGAGAAGCAGCAGTAAAAAAGAACCTAGCTAGTATAGCAGAAAATAGAGTATTGATAGGAAGTAATAGTGGATATGACCTAGAGGATATAAAATTAATAGAAAATATGCCTATAGTGGACTATGTATTTTCTCCTGAGATGAATACAACAGTTAGTTGTGATGAAGTGAATAAGATAAAGATAGAAGGATATACAAAATCTGCCATGAAAGGTAAAGAACTAGAGATTGAAGGTAGTGATAATATTAGAGACAGGCAAGTGTTGATAGGTGACAAAACTGCTAAAAAAATATTTAAAACATCCCATGTAGTAGGGGAGACCTTTCAAATAAATCTAAGTACAGGGAAACCTGTGGAACTAAGAGTAATAGGAGTGTATAGGGAAGATCTAGGAAATACTTTGGGAATAGGATCTATATACATGGATATAGATGAATACATTAATCTAGAAAATGGTAGAGCCATCAATACAGTGGTAGTTACCTACAAGGATAAAGAAGATATAGAAGACACTACAAATTATGTAATCCAGATATTATCTAGAAAAAATTATAAAAATAAATATACCATCCTAGAGGGAAATGCTAGATATCAAAAAATTGAAAAGATAAAAGATATGATAAATATATTTTTAGGAGCAGTTGGGATAGTGGCCCTTGTAATGGGTGGATTAGGAGTAAGTAATCTATTATTAAATTCAGTGAGAGAGATGACTCCTAGTATAGGAATCCTACGTACCATGGGAATGAGTGAAACAAATATACTGAAAATATTTTTATTGGAATCGGCAGTTCTTTCGACTGTAGGAGGAGGAATAGGGATTATTTTTGGATGTGGAGGAGCCTATATAGTGGGGAAAATAATAGGAATTCCATCTATCTACTATGTAGACCAAATACTGATGGTATTTTTTACTTCAGTAGTAATGGGGATAGTTTTCGGGAGTCTCCCAGCATATAAAGCAGCCAAGTTAGAACCTGTAGAGGCAATGAAGATTTAGAAAATAGTTGAAAATTGAAAATGTATAATTGACAATGAAAAGAGAAGAATTAGTCATGAAGATAGACGAGTATTAAATCTCTTTATTGTTTAAACAAAAAGATTTAAATGTCTAACGAATGAACACGAAGAAATAGAACGCGGATGTTGTCTTCCACTGAGCCCAGACAACGATACACGGAAGAGACTCTAATGATAGCGGATACTAAGATATTATAAATTTGTGAATATATATATGAAAAAAATAGGGGATTCCTGTTTTTTTTTTATAAAAATCAAAAAAGTGATTTTCACTTGATTTAAATTAAAAATAATCTTAAATATTAATTAAATATATGCTATTATACTATAGGAATCAACATGTTTTTATGACAAATAATAAAAGAAAAATAAATATTTTAATTTATTGGTTGTGAAAAGATAATTAAATTTTCACAAGAGAAAAGAAAAAACTTATGTAGTATAATAATAGATTTTTTAATGATTTTGTATGTATAAATAGTGACAAAAAGAAGGTTCTAAAGGTTTAAAACAAAAGATCAGAGAGAAGGCAGTTTATATTACCGCTTATAATTAAAAGAAATAATAAATATACTGGGGAGTATTTTTAGGGGAGTTAAAATTATGTTATCGGATGCTAGGAGAAGAAATAGAATAAAAATATATTTGGATATACTGTTACTTAGTTCGGCTTTTATATTTTCTTTTATGATAAGGTTTGAAGGGGAATGGTCAAAATATTTTAGGACAAGATATGTTGTACAATTTTTGATTATTTATATTATTTTAAATTTTTTCCTAAAAATAAATAAAAAAAGTTGGAGATATACAGATTCATTGGATGTATTTAATATTATTTGTGTAGTAATCTTTTCAAATATGATCCATGCCTTGGGAGTGGTTATATTTTCTTTAAGAAAATTCCCTATAAGTATGTTTGCACTTTTCATAGTGTTTGAAATCTCTTTATTACTCATTGGAAGGTTCACATTTAGGCTAAGAAGAACCTTGGAGGGAATCAGAAAAAATAAAGGATGTATGAAAGATAAAAAAAGAGCTTTGATGATTGGTGCAGGAGAAGCAGGGGAAGCCTTACTTCGGGAAAGTATTAAAAATCCCGGTTTTAAGCTAGAGATAGTGGGAATGATAGATGATGATCCTAGAAAAAAAGATATGATGCTTCATACAAAAAGGGTGTTAGGAACTAGATATGATATTCCTAGGTTGATAGAAAAATATAATATATATGAAATTATAATAGCTATTCCTTCTATGAAGGGAAGTGATATAAAAGAACTATATAAATTAGTAGATACAGAAAATGTCTTAATAAAAGTATTACCTAGTTATGATGAAATTCTAGAAGGAAGTTCATTTATAAAACAGATAAGAGATGTAAAGGTAGAGGATCTACTAGGTAGAGATATAATAACTGTAAACAGTGCCAATATAGCTCGTGGGATAGAAAATAAAGTAATATTTATCACTGGAGGAGCAGGATCTATCGGATCGGAATTATCACGACAGCTGGCTAAATATAATCCTAAAAAAATAGTAAATATAGATGTAAATGAAAATACTATATATTTCTTGGAACTCGAACTAAGAAGAAAATATCCTAATCTAAATATTATTAGTGAGATAGGGAATATAAGGGAAAAGGAAAAAATGGAGTTTTTATTTGAAAAATACAGGCCAGATATGGTATTTCATGCAGCAGCACATAAACATGTACCTCTCATGGAACATAACCCAGAAGAAGCTATAAAAAATAATATATTTGGAACTAAAAATATAATAGACCTATCAGATAAATATGAGGTAGAAAGATTTATCCTGGTATCTACAGATAAAGCTGTAAATCCAACTAATATAATGGGTGCTACAAAAAGAGCGGCTGAGATCTTGGTAGAAGATAAAAATAGAGTGAGTAAAACAAAATATATGGCAACTAGATTCGGAAATGTATTAGGCAGTGAGGGAAGTGTAATCCCATTATTTAAAAAGTTGATAGAGGAAGGAAGAAACATAACTCTAACTCACCCTGAGATTACAAGATACTTTATGACTATACCAGAAGCAGCAAGTTTAGTAATAGAAGCAGGAACTATGAGTCGTGGTGGAGAAGTATTTGTATTAGATATGGGAAAACCTGTAAAAATAATGGATTTAGCTAAAAATCTAATAAAATTATCAGGCCTTATATTAGGGGAAGATATAGAGATAGAGATAACAGGACTTCGACCTGGGGAAAAACTCTATGAAGAACTACTCTATGATATAAATGATGCAGAAAAAACGGAAAATAAAAAAATATTCATAGTAAAACTAAGAGATCAAAGTGCTGTAGATTATGAAGTTTCCTTGAATAAATTAAAAGAAAAACTAAAGGAACATAAATATTCTGAGTTGAAGGGTATTATGAAAGAGATGGTAGTTACCTTTAAAGAGCCAGAAGAAGTGAATAGGATGGTGAAATCCTCTCCTTCGACCTCACCTCTAACTCCTCTCCTGGATAAGGAGAAGAGGATGAAAGAAAAGAACTTGGTTCTTAGTTAAAGAGAAATATCTTTGTTTATTTCAATAAAAGATTTAAAAAAACAGGTAAGAAAAAGATTATGAAATAATCTTTTTCTTACACCTACTACTACTTTAGTTTCCCTATTGAGGGAAACGCTAAAAAGGAAGGGTGAAGAAAGTTCTAAAGAGTCCCTCTTTAATACGGGTTCATTTACTTGTCTTGATACAAGAAACGAACCAAAGAAAATCAAGAAGATTTATAAAGGTCTTAATAAGTAATACACGATTGTCATTGTAGAAACAGTACTGCTGAAGTTGGACGACTATAAACTTCGATTTTAAAATCTAAAGAAAAAAGAAAAAAATGGACATAGAGATACACTGAGGAGAAATAGAGAACAGAGTATAGATAGGGTTCTAACCAAGAAAAGATAAAAAAAAGATTTAACTCTGTGAATCTCAGAGAGTTCTGAATCTCTGCGCCTCTGTGTTGAAATGTTTTAATTAGCGTACATTAGCGTAATTCGCGGTAAAAAGAAAAAAATTGTTGATTTATGAAAAATTTGAAATAGGAGAAAGTTATGACAAGAATATTTGATTTTGTGGCTAGTCTGATAGCTATATTAATATTTTGGCCTTTGATGTTGATTGTAGCTATTGCTATAAAATTAGAATCCAAAGGTCCGGTATTATTTAAACAAAAAAGATTAACTATGGGAATAAGGGAATTTGATATATATAAGTTTAGGAGTATGAGAACGGATTTTGATAAAGATGGTGTAGGAGTTCAGGTAAAGGGTGGCTCTAATGCTATTACCAAAGTTGGAAAATTTATCAGAAAGACTAAATTAGATGAATTACCACAGTTATTTAACGTATTGAATGGTGATATGGCAATCATAGGTCCTAGAGCAGAACTGCCTAGAAGACTATCCAGCTATACTGAATGGGAAAAAGAAATATTTTGTGTAAGGAGCGGGATATCATCTACAGCAAGTATAGTTTTTTCAGATGAAGAATATCTGATGGATCAGGTAGAAGATCCAGAGAGATTTTATATGGAACAGATTAGACCTTATAAGATAAAATTAAACCATTATTATATAAAGAATAAAAGTTTTTTCTATGATATGTGGCTTATAATAGCTACGGTACTAAAGATATTAAAAAAGATAGAGAATAAGCAAGTAGTGAAGGATGAAAAGTTATTAGGGGAACACCTTGAGCTAGTAGAAGCTACGAAGAGTTATTAATTTTGACGTAAATAAAAAGAAAATTTAAAAACTAGTCACGAATAGCACTAAGAAGTTCTAAGGATACTCATCCTTAACTGAGGTTACTTTTTTTCTTGAAAGAAAAACTAACGAAAAAATTCAAGAAGTTTATAATTGTCTTAGTAAAGTAAGTCACGATCGTCATTGTAGAAACAGTACTGCTGAAGTTGGACGACTATAAACTTCAAACTTTTAAATCTATAAAAAATATTTAGTCTGCGTCGAGGAGTTTATCATGGAGAAAAAGAAAAAAATTATAGTTACGGGAGCCAGTGGGTTTGTAGGGAGAAACTTTATTGGAAAATATAGTAACCGATATGATATTGTCCCTATAAGTCTACGAACTACTAAGGTAGAAGAGATAGACTTTAAAGGTGTAGATTGTATACTTCATCTAGCTGCTCTGGTTCATCAGATGAAGGGTGCACCAGAGGAAAAGTATTTTGAGATCAATAGAGATCTAACTAAAAAATTAGCAATAAGTGCTAAAAAAAATGGTGTAAGACATTTTGTGTTTTATTCAACAGTTAAGGTCTATGGATATGACGGGGACCTGAATAATCATAATTTTATTTTAGATATTAACTCAGAGTGTAAACCAAATGACCCCTATGGACAAAGTAAATATGAAGCAGAAGAGATTTTGAGAAAATTAGAAAGTAATGTTTCGGCTTCGCTCAACAAGCAAGAGAAAGAATTTGAAGTGGCAATCATAAGGCCTCCAATGATATATGGTACAGGGGTAAAAGGAAATATGATTAATCTTGTAAA
>NZ_JBATVM010000136.1:0-1646 GCF_049671765.1 Psychrilyobacter sp. | reverse complement strand
AAGAATACTAGTAGTAGGTGGAGTAGCAGGTGGTGCATCATCAGCAGCAAGATCGAGAAGATTAGATGAAAATGCAGAAATAATAATGTTTGAAAGAGGTCCAGTGGTATCATTTTCAAACTGTTGTTTACCATATCATATATCTGGTTTAGTTGAGCAGGAAGAAACGTTAATTTTAATGACACCAGAAAAATTTAAAGGTCAATATAAGATAGATGCAAGAGTAAATAGTAACGTTATATCTGTAAATACAGAAGCTAAAACAATTGAAGTAGAAAATACTTTAACTAAAGAAATAACCACTGAAAAATATGACTCACTAGTAGTATCCCCTGGAGCAGATGCCATTGTACCTCCATTCAAAGGATTAGATAAAATAGATAATTTTGTATTAAAGACAGTCCCTGATGTTTCTAAAATAATGAAATTTGTAAAAGCTAAAAACCCTAAACATATAACTGTAGTAGGTGGAGGATTCATAGGACTAGAAGCAGCTGAAAATCTAAGAGAAACAGGAATAGAAGTTACTTTAGTAGAAGGAACTGATCAAATAATTCCATTTGTAGATAAAGAAATATCTTATTTTGGACAAGCTGAAATGGTTAAACACGGAATAGAAATAGTGTTAGAAGATCTTGTAGAAGGATTTGACACAAGAAAAGTGTTATTAAAATCTGGAAGAGAGATTGAAACTGACGGAGTAATCTTAGCTATAGGAGTAAGACCATCTACTGGATTCTTAAAAGATTCTGGAATCGAATTAACAGATAGAGGATATATAGTAACTAATGATAATTATGAAACAACAGCAAAAGATGTATATGCAGCAGGAGATGCAATATTAGTTAGACACCAGTTAACTGGAAAATTAGTTCCGTTAGCAATGGCAGGTCCTGCTAATAAGCAAGGTAGATTAATTGCCGATAGAATAAATGGTAGAGAAATAAAAAATAACGGTTATATTGGATCGGGAGTAGTAAAATTATTCGGTATGAATATAGCTTCTACAGGATTATCTGAAAAGATGTTAAAAGATTCAGGAATTGATTATGAAGTAGTATATGCAGCACCTCCAGGAATAGTAGGAATAATGCCAGGAGCACATTTGGTGTTCTCAAAATTATTATTTGAAAAGAAAACAGGTAAAGTATTAGGAGCTCAATTTGCAGCAACAGGAGCACCAGATAAGAGAGCAGATGTAATAGCTACTGCAATAAAAGCTGGTATGACAGTAGAAGATCTATTTGATTTAGAATTAACTTATGCTCCTTCATTTGGAACAGGTAAAGATGTAATAAATAAGATTGGATATATTGGTTCGAACTTAAACGAAGGTGCATTTAAACAAGTAGCATTTATGGAAGTTTATGATCTATTAAAAGCAGGAGAGCAAGTAATAGATGTTAGAGAAGTTTGTGAATATGAAGCAGGACATGTAAAGGGAACTATAAATATTCCTATGAGTGTTATGAGAGAGAGATTAGAGGAATTAGATAAAACAAAAACAATCTATGTTCATTGTAGAACAGGAGAAAGAAGTTATAACATGACATTAATGCTTCAATCAAAAGGCTATGATGTTAAAAATATTGCAGGAAGTTATGAATTTATAAAAATGTATGAAGAAGTATCTTGTTATAACGATA
>NZ_JBATVM010000135.1:0-2068 GCF_049671765.1 Psychrilyobacter sp. | reverse complement strand
AAGATCTTGTAGAAGGTTTGGTAACTAAGGAAAATATTTTTAATAAGAATGGAGCTTTCAATAAATCATTTGGAACTACTCTAGGAACAGTAATGGAAGGAAATAAAAGAGCTACTGATCTAGGTGGAGAAGCAGCATTTACTAAGAAAACTGCTTTTAATAGAAGCTTTTCTCATGTAATTAGTTCAACTAGTAAAGTATTAGTAGCTTCAGCATATGCGGTAAAGATTGCTTATGATAAAGGCGCAGCAGCATTAAGTAAAGCTATAACAGCTCAAAATACTGCTAATTCAGCTCAAATAAAAGCAAATGAAGCATATAGTTTAGCAAGTGGAAAAGAACCTAAATTCACTAAAAAAGATGCATTTAATAGAAGTTTCTCTCATGTAGTTACTTCAACTAGTAAAGTATTGGTAGCTTCAGCATATGCTGTAAAAACAGCTTATGACAAGGGATTAGTAGCTACTCGATTAACAAACACAAATAAAAGCGCGATAAAAAATAACGCAGAACAAATAAAGAATTTTATGACCGTGTCGGAATTTAACACTGGGCTGAATGATGAAGGAATATGCCAAACATATGATAATGGAGTAATGATACTAGCTGGGGTTTGTGCAACTAAAGCTAGAATTAACTTTCCCTTTAATTTTGTTGGCGAATACTCTGTAACAGCCACTTGTAGCGGGGCACAACATGATAAGGTCGTGGTATCTGATGATAGAGATTCATCTAGTGTGACTATTCATAATAATGCTGGAACGATAACAACGGCTAATTTTATGGTAATTGGAAAATGGAAACAAATCTAACATTTATCTTGTGTAGAAGGTCGATATAAAAAAGGCATTAAACAAATTTAATGCCTTAAAATTACTATATACCCACTAATTTTTGAATCTGTTTAAAACCTTTATTTTTTATAAAGGATCCTATAACAAAAGGAACATATATTCCTAGAACTACAGAGAATATAAATCCAACGTAAAAATTCAATTTTAATATTTGAAAGAAAGTTATCCTTATAAAAATTTGTGGAAACCAAGAAAGTAAATATATAGTAAATGAAAAACCGTATAAATGATTTAAAAATTTGAAATTATTTGTTTTATAGAATTCTCCCAATGAAATACTAAAAAAGATCCCTAAAATAGATATAACTATATTTAGTATCGGAAGTTCCTGAGTATAAAAAAAAGTATTTAATAAAGTTATTCCTAAGAGTAAAAATAAAGTATTTTTAGTTTTCAAAAAAAATATTTTATAAAATATTTTTTCTTTACAGTAAAAGTAATAGCCTAAATAAAAGAAAAAATAATAATGAAAGACACCATTAATATTTAACAATTTAGTATCAAATTTAACAATTAAGTTTAAGGCTAGTGTTATTAAAAGTCCTAGTTCTAAAGAATATTTAAAATTATTATCGTTTAACAATTTTTGAATAATAAAGAAAGTTATTAAAATAATAAATAACGTTGGTAAAAACCAAAAAAATATAATTGGGTTTGTATCTGGATAAAAAAACCTATGTATAAAACTTTTTAAAGTTAGCTCAACTTTTCTAATAGCAAAAGAATTCAAAATATACTTAGGTACATATGCAATTGAGGAAATAATTACATATGGAATAATTAAGCGGACGACTTTTTTCTTTATAAAATCAATATAAGTAGTATTTGCTTTATAAGTATGTTTAAAAAGATATCCTGATATAAATAAAAATAATGGCATATGGAAACTATAAATCCAATGAAAAAGAAAAGTTTCTATATAATTAGGATATCCAATATGTCCCATAACCACTAAAATTATTCCGAAAACTTGTAAAAAAGAAACTGAATTAATTATTTTAATCACATCCTTAATTTAAATTTATTGAAATAGTAACATAATTTTAATAAAAATTCCACAATTTATATTAAGTAATAATAGAACAAATCTAAATTTGTTTTGGTCGATAGATAAAAAAAAGAGGTGAAAAATGAAATATAATTTATTTAAAAAAGAACCGGTTAACACGTGGGAACTATCCAAAGAAAAACTTATAAAATCTATTTTTCTAGAT
>NZ_JBATVM010000134.1:0-4625 GCF_049671765.1 Psychrilyobacter sp. | reverse complement strand
GATTAGATACCCTATTGTCAAATTAAATATAACACTTGGTCTCCCCAAAGTTCTTCTTGTGGTCTTTCTTCTATCATTTTTCTTTTTTATCTATATTCATGTTAAAATATTATAGAAATAATAAACATAGAGGAGGCTATAGATGAAATCTATTCATGAAGAGTTAAGAAAATCTATAGAAACAGGATTTATAGATAAAAATTATAGTTCCCACAACCTATATTTACCCCAACTAGTTACAAATAATAGATTAAAAAATAAAAAAGTTTTACCAGTTATTTTGAATGAACTCAGAAATTGTGATGAATTTTATTTTTCAGTGGCATTTTTGACTAAAAGTGGTGTAGCAGTACTTATAAATACATTGGAAGAACTAAGAAATAAAGGGATAAAGGGGAAAATATTGGTATCTCAATATCAGAATTTCACCCAGCCAGAAGCATTAAAAACTCTCCTACAATTTGAAAATATCGAACTACGTATAGCAACTAAAGGAAATTTTCATGCTAAGGGATATTTTTTTAGACATGGGAACCATTATAGTCTCATGGTAGGGAGTAGTAATCTCACTGCTAGTGCTCTTTGCACTAACAAAGAGTGGAACCTTATGGTGACTGCATGGGATAACTCAAGTTTAGTCACGGAAGTTTTAGAAGAAGCAGATTCAGAATTTGCTGTGGGATATCTTGTAACACCTGAATATATAAAAATATATGAGGATATCTATAACCAACAGAGAGAGATGAGATATAAAAGTAAGGAAAAATTAGAAAAAATGTTAAATAGGATTGAGCCAAATAAGATGCAAAGGGAAGCTCTAATAAATATAGAAAATCTAAGAAAAACAGGAGAGAACAGGGGACTTCTCATATCAGCTACTGGAACAGGGAAAACCTACCTGTCAGCCTTTGATGTAAAGGAGTTTAATCCCAAGAGATTTTTATTTATAGTTCATAGGAGAAATATTGCTAAAAAAGCCATGGAAAGTTATAAAACTATCTTTGGGAGTGATAAAAGTATGGGATTATTTTCAGGGGAAGAAAAAGATATAAAAGCTGATTTTATTTTCTCCACAGTACAGACTATCTCCAAAAAATCTAATTTAGGATTATTTTCAAAGGATCATTTTGATTATATTGTAATAGATGAAACTCATAGAGCCAGTGCTCCTACATATCAAAAAATATTAAATTATTTTACTCCAAAATTTTTATTGGGAATGACAGCAACTCCCGAAAGAACAGATGGATTTGATATATTTAACCAGTTTAATCATAATATTGCCTATGAGATTAGATTGAATGGAGCGTTAGAAGAAAAGATGCTGGTGCCATTTCATTATTATGGAGTTACCGATATACAAATAGAGGATAGTTCTATGTCTGAAGAGGATAATTTTTCTAAATTAATTTCCAAAGAAAGGGTAGAAAAGATAATTGAAAAATCAAAATTTTATGGAGCAGATGAAAAAACTATTCGAGGATTAATATTTTGTAGTAGAAAAAAAGAAAGTCAGGAGTTATCTAGATTATTCAATGAAAAAGGTTATAGAACAATAGCTCTTACTGGGGAAAGTTCCCAAAATGAGAGAGAGAAAGCTATTAAAAAATTGGAATCAGATGGAACTGAGAGGTTAGATTATATATTTACAGTAGATATCTTCAACGAAGGGATAGATATCCCCAAGGTAAATCAAATAATCATGGTTCGTCCTACCCAGTCAGCTATAATTTTTATCCAACAACTAGGAAGGGGTTTAAGAAAAAGCTATGGAAAGGAATATCTAACTGTTATTGATTTTATTGGAAACTACAGTAATAACTATTTGATTCCCATAGCTCTCTACGGGGACAATAGTTTTGATAAAAGTAAGATAAAAAAGATGTTAGTCAATGAAAGTATACTGATTCCTGGAAGTTCAACTATTAATTTTGACAAAATTTCCAAAGAAAGGATATTTAAGGCTCTAGACCTAGCCAACTTAAAGACTAGAAAAGACCTTATAAAAGATTATGAACTCCTAAAATATAAATTAGGGAAAATACCTATGATGAAGGATTTTATAGAGATGAATTCTAGAGATCCAAAAACTTATGTAGATTATTCTAAATCTTACTATAACTTTATACTTACTCAAGAAAGAGATTTGATCTCTCCTATGGATGAAAGGGAGAAGAAATTATTGGAATTTTTCTCTACAGATATTGCCAATCTTAAAAGGATAGAAGAGGTATTGGTGATGTCTTTCATCATAGAAAGTAATAACTGTGGTGTAGGAGAGTTAAAAGATGAGATCTTAAAAAAATACGGATATGAGTTATCTGATGAAACAATAGGTTCTATCTATAAAAATCTTAATTTTGAATTTATTACAGAAAAACATGAGAAAAAACTTATTACAGTAAGGGAAAAGTATGGATTTAATATTATAAAATTAGAAGATAATATATTTAGTTTAGAAGATGATTTTATAAAATCCTTAGAGAATAAAACTTTTAAGACTTTTTTATTGGATCTTCTAAAATATTCTAGAATAGAATATGATAAAAACTATAAAAAAGAAAATTTTTATGACGGGTTTAATCTTTACGAAAAGTATTCTAGAAAAGATGTTATTAGGGTTTTAAATTGGAGAAAAAATGAAGTTGCCCAAGGAATTGCAGGATATAAGGTAAATGAAAAATTAAAAAACTGTCCTGTATTTATTACCTATCATGGTGATGAACAGATCTACGATCACGGTTTTTTGAGTAGGTCGGAATTTAAATGGATGTCTAAAGCTAGAAGGAAATTAACCAGTCCAGATATGACTGTAATCAGAAATCAGAAGATAAGGATGCCTCTTTTTGTAAAAAAAAGTGACGATGAAGGGATAGAGTTTTTCTATATGGGAGACCTAACTCCCAAGAAAGATGGGATAAAAGAGATGAGAATAGTGGATAAAAAAGGAAAAGATGTTTCGGTGGTAGGGATAGAGTGTAATTTAAATAGAAATGTAGAAGATGAGATGTATAGGTATTTGATGGAGGAGTAGTTTTAAGTAAAAAGTGAAAAACAATGGATAATTGACAAGATAATAGAATATGGTTCAAAACTAAATATAGATTTAATTAAAAAGCTGTAAAACTAAACAAAATTATTTAGTTTTACAGCTTTAGTTAAAAATTATTTTTATTAAAATAATTCTTTCATCATTTCATATACTTTTTTTACATCTTCTACCTTTGTATCTCCAGTTTCTTTGTCGATTACAGCACCATATATATGAGGCATAACTTTTGAAACTCCTGCATCTAAACAAACTTTTGTTATCTCTTTAAAATTTTCTAGAGTTATTCCGCCTGTAGGTTCAATCATAGGGATACTATGTTTAGCAGCAGCAGTTGCTACTACTTTTAACTCTTCCAAAGCATCTAAACCTTTCATAGGGAAAAATTTGATTGCATGAGCTTGCATATCTAATACCATAGCCATAGCAGTATCAACATCTACTATCCCATCATTTTCTTGAGAACTTAATTCACCTGTAGATATTTTGACCTTCCCAGGGATACCTGTAGGGCTTATTAAAACATTTATTGCTGTGTCGTTGCTATTTAATGCTGCTAGAACACCAGCAGCATATCCTGCACCTGTGAACACTTGATTAACGTGTCCTGGATTTGTTGCTCCAGCAATGAGAGCGGCTTTTTTAAATTGTTTTGGATCTCCTGCACCTAACCCTACAGAAACACAAGGCACTATTTTTTGAACATTTTGAACATATTCTATTCCTTCTGAGATGTTATCAAATTGTTTCGATAATATCCCAACTGCTGTATATCCATCTATAGCATCATAAATTTCTTTTCCATTTTCTGCAGAATTAGCCAAAAAATTAACTGCTAATTTATCGTTATAAAATTTAATTTTAGTATTCATTAATAATCTCCTCTTTTAAAATGTTTTTTATTTTTTGAGCTATAAAATCAATATCTGACTCTGTTAACGCTCTCATATCTATATTGATAATACCTAAGTTTGAATAATGTTTTCTAACGTGGATTTGTACTTTTCCATCTTTTAATTTTTGTAAAAAATCGTTTCCAGTAATATTTGTTAGGTCTTTATTCAATGAGATTTGTACACGGTAAATTTCTCTTCCGGCTTCATCTTGTACCATTTTAGAAGAAACTTTTTTCTCGTTTTTTAATTTACTTATCAATAAGTTTGATAGATCTTTTTGACTGGCTATAGTTAGTTCTAAATTTTTGTTGGCATATTCATCGATTGCTTGTAATAAACCTGCAATTGCCATTTTTCCAACTTTCATAGATCTTCCAATTCCTTTGTATTGTGCTTTTATACTATCTATATATTTTTTTTTACCAGTAACAAAACCAGAAGCAGGAGCACATATTGCTTTTGCACCAGAATATATTACTAGGTCTGCTCCTAAGTTAATATATTTTTTTAAATCTTCTTCTGCAGCAGCATCAATTATTAATGGAAGCTTGTATTCTTTGGAAATATCTACCATATTTTCTATAGATAACATACCTTTTTGGACGCAGTGGTGTGATTTTATATATATTAAAGCTACAACATCTTCATCAATGGCTCCAATAAGGTGATCTATATTAGTG